>JAOPZL010000307.1 GCA_025964175.1 Solirubrobacterales bacterium | reverse complement strand
TCGGTCGGCGCCTCGACGACGGCTTCGGGCTCGGGCTCGGCCGCCGGAGCGACCTCGTCCTCGCCGGCCTCCGGGGCCTCGACGGCCTCGGGTGCGACCTCGACCTCGACCTCGGAGAGCGACGTCTCGAAGCCCGGATCCTCGCTGGTCCCGACGACCTCGTCGGTGGCCGCGACGTCCTGGGGCGCCTCGACGTCGATCCCGGTGACGTCGGAGAAGACGTCCTCCGACAGACCCAGCGACGGGACGTCGTCCAGATCGCCGGCGTCGGCGTACTCGCCGCCCTCCTCGGCGCTGCGCTGGGGCAGGATCTGCCCCTCGACGCGCTTGACGGAGAGCGACAGGCGGCGGCGCTCGGAGTCGATCTCGAGGATCTTCACCTTGACGTCATCGCCCGGGTGGACGACCTCACGCGGGTTCTCCACGTGATGGGCGGCCAGCTCGGAGATGTGGACCAGGCCCTCGACGCCGTCGAGAATCTCGACGAACGCGCCGAAGGTGACGACCTTCGTGACCGTGCCCTCGTGCTCGTCGCCCACGTGGTACGTGTCGACGACCCGCTGCCACGGATCCTCCTGGGTCTGCTTGAGCCCCAGGGAGATGCGCTGACGGTCGCGGTCGATATCGAGCACCTTGACCTGGACGGTCTGGCCGATCTCCAGGATCTCGCTCGGGTGGTTGACGTGCGACCACGACAGCTCGGAGATGTGGATGAGGCCGTCGATCCCATCGAGGTCGACGAACGCGCCGAAGTCCACGATGTTGGAGATCGAGCCCTCGACCACGAGGCCCGGCTGCAGGCGCTCGAGGATGCGCTCGCGGTCCTCGCGACGCTGCTCCTCCAGCACGGCCCGCCGCGACAGCACGACGTTGTTGCGCGACCGGTTGAGCTCGATGACCTTGCACTCGATCTGCTGGCTCATGTACTCGTCGAGGTTCGGCACGCGCCGAATGTCGACCAGCGAGGCCGGCAGGAAGCCGCGGACGCCGAGATCGATGATCAGGCCACCCTTGACGACCTCGATGACCGTGCCGATGACCGGCTCGCCGGACTCGGCGGCGGCCTCGATGCGGCGCCAGGCACGCTCGAAGCGAGCGCGCTTCTTGGAGACGATCAGGCGGCCGTCCTGATCCTCCTTGGTGAGGACGAGCGCGTCGACCTCTTCACCGAGCTCCACCTCGGTGTGCGGATCCACGGACTTGCGGATCGAAAGCTCGTTGGAGGGGATGACCCCCTCGGACTTGTAGCCGACGTCGACGAGGACTTCATCGTTGTCGATGCGGACAACGCGGCCGGTGACGACGTCTCCCTCTTCGAAAGAGGTGAACGTCGCGTCGTAGTTGGGGACGATCTGCCCGTTGATCTCGAGAAGGAGACCATCCGAACCTTCGACGATGGTGGCGTCGGGGCTCGTGGGCGGCGTCTGGACGGTAGTTGACATGAACCACGGAGGGTAGCGCCATCCGACACAAGGGGCGGCTACCCTTCTCGCGTCGATCATGCCCGTCCGAGCCACCAAGCGCGGCGCCGACCGTACGCCCCTCAGCGGCGACGCCGACGTCCTCATCTGCGGTGCCTCCTTCGCCGGCCTGTCCGTCGCGCGCGAGCTCGCCGGAAGCGGTGCCCGCGTGCTCGTCGTGGACCGCTACGAGATCGGCGAGCGCCAGACCTCGGCCTGCGCCGCGCCGACGCAGTGGCTGCGCAACCTGGGCCTGGAGGACTCGATCCGCCAGACCTTCGGCGGGCTCGTCGTGCACACCGCGCGCGGCGTCGTCGACTTCCGGATGCCCTGGACCTTCTCGACGTTCGACTACCGCGAGCTGTGCGCGCTGCTGGCCCGCCAGGGCGACTTCACGTTCGAGACGGCCAAGGTCGAGTCGGTCGCCCGGGGCGACGTCCACACGGTCACGACCGACCGCGGCGACCTGCGCGCCCCGCTCGTCGTCGACGCCCTCGGCTGGCGCCGGGTGCTGGGCCGCGACCTGCGCATCCAGCCGCCCGAGGCCCGGCTCTCACGCGGGCTGGAGGTCCACCCGGCGGGCACCGGCGACGAGCTGGAGCTGTGGATCGACCCGCGCATCGTGCGCGCGGGGTACGGCTGGCGCTTCCCGGCCGAAGACGAGGTCCGCATCGGGATCGGCTCCTTCGACCCGCGCGACCGCGTGAAGGAGCCGACCGTCGCGCTGGCCCGGGAGCTCGGCTCGCCGCCGGACGGCTACCAGGGCAACTGGATCCCCCACGAGCTGCGCCCGGCGACGAGCGAGGACGTCTTCTTCGCCGGCGACTCGGCCGGCCACTGCCTGCCCCTGACCGCGGAGGGCATCCGCACCGCGTTCTACTTCGGCCTCGCCGTCGGCCGCGAGCTGCGCGCCGTGATCGAGGGCCGCCAGACGCGCGCGCAGGCGCTCGCGAGCTACGCCGCGTTCTCCGCCGCCCACGCCCGCCCGTACAAGTGGCTGCTGAACATGCAGCACTGCGTCGGGCCGCTGAACGTGCGCGGACCGCTCGTGCACTGGACGCTGCGGGCGCTGGACCACCGGCGCCTCACCGACGCGTTCTTCAACACCTACCTGTCGGTGGCGCCGCCCGGGTTCGCCCACCAGGCGGGCGCGCCCCGGCGAACCGGCGCGCCGGTCGCCGCCTAGGCTGCAGGCCGAGCGCTAGCGACAGCAAGTCATCAAGCTGGGACAGGCTTGTAACACTTGCCTCAAGTTCCTCGTAGGAGGTCCGAACACCGGGTTCGAGATGATCCGCCTCCAGCCCACACTCGGCCGCAAGCTCGGCCTCGCGTTCGCCGCGGTGATCGCGATCTTCGCCATCGCCATGCTCCTCGTGCTGCTGCTCAACGCCAAGGTGCAGACGACCTGGGAGCAGACCCTGCGCTGGCAGCACGCCGACGAGGGCGCCGCCCTGCAGATCCGCGGCACCCAGCAGCAGATGGGTGCGCAGGCGCTGTACGTCGCGACCGGCGACCAGCGCTACAAGGACGAGTGGGAGGCGGGCGTCGCCCTCTCC
>JAOPZL010000299.1 GCA_025964175.1 Solirubrobacterales bacterium | reverse complement strand
CGCGATGACCGAGGTGCCGATCGACACCGAGCTGCAGGCCGGCGCGACCAAGGAGTGGCTGACCCCGGGCGTGCGCGGGATCGGGAACGCCAGCCTGCTGGCCGACGTCGGCCACGAGATCCCGATCTCCCTCCTCCCATCACAGTTGACCAGACGCTCGGTGTCGCGAATGGCGTTCTTCCGGGCCCGTACAGCGACGATGACGCGCGGATCTACGCGCGCGCCTGCCTCATACCCGCGGAGCTGCTCGAACCGGAGCGGCTGGACTATCCCCCGCATCGTCGCTGCGTTCCGAGTGCCACTCGCCGAGCTCCATCGAGCACACGTCGACTACCGCCCGGCCCGTGGAGCGGCTCCCGCGCCGTTTCTAGCCCCCGACTCCCGCCGGGCACATTGCCGCAACCTGTAACGCCGTCCGACGTTGTCGGTTTGTGCTCGCGCGTGCTGGGATTGCAGTGACGGCAGCTCTTGGGCTGGGGATGTTCCCGGCCGCCGGGGCAACGGCGGCCTCGTCAAGCTGTGCGCTGGAGGGCGGACGAACCGTTCTCCAAAGTGATGCGGTGCGGATCTACCGGGTTTCAGTCGGCTCGGGCCGTCACCGCCATCAGCAGACCGCCGCCTGTGCGTTAGGGCGCACCGGTCGCTTCACGCTGCCCAACGGCTGGCATTACTCCACCGCGGGACGTTTCATCGCCGGCTCGCAACAGGTCAACACCGACACCGGCGACAGCTACGGCTTCATCCGCCTGTACGACGCCAACGGTCGAAGGCTTCTTCGCAGCATCGACGTGGGTGGCTTCGGCGACGCGCGCCTGCTGTCCTTCCCGCTGCTCAGCGCCCAGGGTTCTCTCGCGTGGGTGGAGAGCGTCTACAACGCATCGATGTCCGCCTTCACATCGCATGAGATCCACGAGAGCTCGAACGCCGCCGAGGACATCGTCGTCGACGGATCTCCCGACATAGACCCCACATCTCTGGCGGCCGCCGCGCATTCGCTGTATTGGCAGCGCGCCGGGCAGATCTCCTCCGCCCCATGGTCGTAGGTCGCACAGAACCACGGGCGTGCAGGACGGTTGCGGCCGAGCGCCGCGCCGAAGAGGCCGAGGTCGTGCGGACCGTCACGTGCCCAGTCCGCGCCGACATCTTGCCGATCGCCAGGCGCGCATCCGCCGGCGCCGCGGGCGTTGCCCGCGTCGTGTGGAGCTACCGCTGACGCGCAGCAGCCGCAGGGAGTTCAGCGTCACGAGCAGCGACATGCCCATGTCGGCGACGACGGCCATGACGAGCGTGGCCACGCCGATCGGGGCGAGCACGACGAAGACTGCCTTGACGGCGAGCGACGCGACGACGTTCTGGCGGATGATGCGCAGCGTGCTGCGGCTGTGGCCGATGGCCTGCGGCAGGCGCTCCAGCTCGTCGGCCATGAGCGCGACATCGGCGGACTCCAGCGCGACGTCGCTGCCCGCGGCGCCCATCGCGATGCCGATGTCGGCGGCCGCGAGTGCGGGCGCGTCGTTGATGCCATCGCCGACCATCGCGACGGAGCCCTGCTGCTGGAGCTCGCGCACGGCCTCGAGCTTCTCCTCGGGCAGCAGCCCGGCCCGCCACTCGGTGATGCCCGTCTGCTCGGCGACGGAGCGGGCGACGCGCTCGCTGTCGCCGGTGAGCATGACGATGCGCCGCACGCCCGCGTTCTCGCGCAGGCGGCGCATGGCCTGCGGTGCCTCGCCGCGTGGCTGATCGGCCAGGCCGAACACCGCGAGGACCCGATCGTCCTCGCCGAGCACGACCGGTGTGTGGCCCTGCACCTCGGCCGCCTCCACGGCGTCCGGGAGCGACCGAGCCCGCTCGCGCGCCAGGCGAGGGCCGCCGGCCCAGAGCCGGCGGCCGCCGACGGTGGCCTGCGCACCGCGTCCGGGCAGCGCGGTGAACGCCTCCGCTGCGGGAAGGGTCAGCTCGCGATCGTCGGCGGCGCGCGACAGCGCCTGGCCGAGCGGGTGCTCGGAGCCGCGTTCCAGCGCAGCGACCGCGGCCAGCACGTCGTCCTCGTCGGCGCCGTCGGCAACGAACGTGCTGACCAGCTGCGGTGTCCCCAGCGTGAGCGTTCCGGTCTTGTCGATGGCGAGGATCTCCACGCGGCCGAGCGCTTCGAGCGCGTCGCCCCCCTTGATGAGCACCCCCGCGCGGGCCAGGCCGCCGACGGCGGAGACGATCGCCACCGGCACCGAGATCACCAGCGCGCACGGGCAGGCGACGATGAGCAGCGTCAGCGCCCGGTAGGTCCAGGAGTCCGGCTCACCGCCGAACAGGAGCGGGACCACGGCGACGAGCAGCGCCGCGAGGAAGACCAACGGCGTGTAGATGCCGGCGAATCGATCGACGAAGCGCTCCGCCGGTGCGCGACTTCCCTGAGCGGCGGCGACGAGCTGCGTGACACGAGCAAGCGTCGTCTCCGCCCCGGCCGCGGTGACGCGGATGGTCATCGCGCCGACCGTGTTCAGGGTCCCGGCGAAGACGTCGTCGCCGACCTGCTTGTCGACGGGCACCCACTCGCCGGTGAGCGCGGACTCATCCAGACTCGACGCGCCGTCGACGATCACGCCGTCCAGCGGCAGACGCTCGCCCGGGCGAACGACGAGCGACGCACCGCGTCCGATCGAGTCGACCGCCACGGTCTGCTCGACGCCGTCGACCAGGAGGTGCGCCTCATCAGGCGCGAGCTCCATCAGCGCCTCCACCGAGCGGCGGCTGCGCTCCAGCGCGAAGCCTTCCAGCGTCGTGCCCACGCCGAACAGGACGAGGACCCAGGCGCCTTCGGCGTCGTCGCCGATCCCGACCGCACCGAGCGCAGCCAGCCCCATCAGCACGTTCATGTCCAACGAGCGCCGGCGCAGCGCGTTCAGCGCGGCCAGCGCGATCGGCCAACCGGCCACGCCCATCGACAGGAGGTACAGCGGCTCGCCGACCACGCGGGGCGCCCCGGCCAGCGACGCGATCACCGCGGCCACCAGCGCCGGCAGCGCGCCGGTCATCGACAGCGCGCGACGGTCGCGCCGCCAGAACGGTGCCTGGGGGCCCGTCGAGCGCCGACCTGCGGGGCTGGCCCGATAGCCGGCCCGGCGCACCGCGCTCTCGACGACCGCGGCGTCGACGTCCCCGTCCACGAGCAACGTGGCGGTCCCGAACGACACCTGCGCTCCTCGTACTCCGTCGAGGGAGGCGACGGACGTCTCGACCGTGCGCGCGCATGCCGCGCAGTCCATGCCGTCGACGCGGAAGCGCTGCGCCGCGTCGAGCACCGTCACCGGTGACTCGCGCTCTGGCCCGGCCGCCGACGCGGGAGCCATCGGCAGCATCGGCAGCTGGCTCAAGCGATCGCGACCCCTTGGCCGACGACGAGGTCGACGAGCGCGCGGCCGCTGTCGGTCAGCGAGTACATCACCATCTTGCCATCGCGCCGTGAGCGGACCAGCCCTGCCGTTGCCAGGAGACGCACGTGATGGGAGACGAGCTTCTCGGAGCGCTCCGCGACCCACGAGAGATCGCAGACGCACAGCTCGCCCTCGGCGTCGCGCAGTGCCGTGGCCAGCATCAGGCGTGTCGGATCGGCCAGAGCCTTGGCCCGGCCCGCCGCAACCGTCGCGGCGTCCTCGGTCATCCGACGGCGTCGGAGCGCCTCGGCCTTGGGCAGATCGAGGCACAGAAGGTCACAGGAGTCGCTCACGGACGACATACTAACGGCCGTACGGATGTTGGCCGGCGCGCCCGGCCGGGGCGCGACTCAGCCGGGGTGCGTCGCGTCCTGCATCCGCCCCCGCCGCCCACCGATGCTCGTGCGGCCCGTGTAGCGGGCGGCCGCGAAGCAGACGATCCACGCCGCCGCCAGGCCGATCGCGGCGCCCGCGAGCACGTCACCGGGGTAGTGCAGTCCGAGCATGACCCGCACGACGGCCAGCACGACGGCGGCGGCGAACACCGGCCACCAGGCGCGGCCCAGCCGCAGCAGCAGCACGCCGGCGATCGCGAAGGCGGCGGTCGCGTGATCGCTGGGGAACCCGGCGTCGGCGGCGTGGTGGAGGAAGATGTGGACCTGCCCAGGGTGCGCGACGAACGGGCGCGGGCGGTCGACGCCCGTCGACACGAAGTGGGCGACCAGCAGCGCGCCGCCCGCGGCGAGGATCGACAGCGCACCGGCGATGGTCAGCGCCGTGCGGCGCAGGACCAGACCGGCGACGATCAGGCCGACGCAGAGGACGAGGAAGACCGGCTCGGAGGCCGCGGCGTAGATGCCGGCCACGTCCTCCAGCCCGTCGTGGTGCGCGGCGAAGTGGTTGGCGTGCTCGGTGAGGGAGAGATCGACGCTCGTCAACGACATGTGGAAGCGATGATGCTCCAGCGCGGCTGAATCGCTCCTGAACGACGCGGACGACGCGCCGGCGTGGCCTCAGCCCGCGGACCGCACGCCCGATCGCCGCCGGCGCACCAGGACGAGCACGGCGAGACCGAGCACGGCCGCCACCACGACGTAGTCGACGTAGTGCAGCGCGGAGTGCACGGACTCCCAGTGCGAGCCCGCGGCCCAGCCGGCCCCCGCGAAGACCAGGCACCAGATCATCGAGCCGGCCAGGGTCAGGACCGTGTAGCTGCCCAGCGGCGAGCCCAGGACCCCGGCCGGGATCGAGATGAACGACCGCACCAGCGGCGTGAGCCGGCCCAGGAACACCGCCCACGCGCCGAAGCGGTGAAACCAGCGCTCGGCGCGATCCATCCGCTCCGGCCCGAGGTGCAGCCAGCGCCCGTGGCGCTCCAGCAGCGGCCGGCCGCCGCGCACCCCGATCAGCCATCCGACGAGCGCGCCGACCAGGTAGCCGAGCCCGCCGGCCGCCGCCAGCGCGATGTAGGCCCCGAGCCCCGTGCCGAGGTCGATGCCGAACAGCGCGGCGTGCTGCGAGAGCGCGCCCGCCGCCAGGACCCCGGCGTAGAGCATCACGATCTCCCCGCCGACGGGCAGGATCGCGTCGACGGCCATGAGCAGGAAGACGGCGATCGCCCCGTGGGAGCCGACGGAGTTGGTCAGGTGTTCGGTCACGGAGGCGAGCATCGGCCCCCACCCTGCCGTGAGGGACCTGACAAGCTCCTGACCGCGCAGGCCGGGCGTCGATACCGATATCGTCTCTCGCGCGCGCCCGCGAGTGACGGACCGTCAACGCGCCGGGTCGAAGACCTGATCGACGACCCGCGCGGTGGCCTGCCCGTCGTCCAGGGCGCAGTGGTCGCTGCGGAACCGGCGGTAGGCGGTGTCGTACTCCTGGCGCACGCCATCGACCTCGCTGAGCGCCTCCACGAGCTGTTCACCGGTGCGCAGCAGGGGCCCGGGCGCCTGCCCGGCGAAGTCGAAGGAGAACCCCCGCACGTCGTTCTCGTACAGCTCCAGGTCGTAGGTGTAGAACAGCATCGGGCGCCCGCTGTTGGCGAAGTCGAACATCGCGGAGGAGTAGTCGGTGACGAGCACGTCGGCCGCGGACAGCAGCTCGGTCGTGTCGGGGTAGCTGGAGACGTCGCGCACGAAGCCGTCGGCGGTGACCGGCACCCGCTCCTCGACGTACGGGTGCTTGCGGTAGAGGATCACCGTGTCCTCCCCCACCGCGGAGCGCAGCCGGTCGACGTCCAGCCGGGAGTCCAGGCGGTAGCCGCCCCGGCCGTCGACGAGGTGGTCCCGGTAGGTGGGCGCGTACAGCACGGTCCGCGTCTGCGCGCCCAGCCCCAGCCGCTGCCGCAGCCGGTCGGCGGCCGCCGGCGAGACGGCCTGGAGCACGTCGTCGCGGGGGAGCCCGGTGACGAGCATCTGCGGTTCGTCCCCGTACGCCCGGCGCAGGATGTCGGCGGAGAGGTCGTTGGGCGCGACCACGACGTGGAGGTTCTCCGCCGCGCCGGGCGCCTTCCGCGCGCCGCCGAGCCGCAGCCTGGGAGCCTCCGGTCCCTGGCGCTTGAGGGGAACGCCGCTCCAGGTGTGGAGGCAGACCTGGTCGGAGCGGCGCACGAACCAGTCCGGCGGATGATCGTTGACCACGACGTAGCGAGCCACGGCCAGCAGCTCGTGGTGCTCGCGGCTGCCCTCCCGCACCACGCGCGTCCCCGGCGCGACGTTGCACAGCCCGTCGCGCACCACCCACACGTGCTCCAGCGGCAGATCGCGGCGGACGAGCTCCTGGTGGATGGCCCGGGGGCTGTCGGAGTACTGGCGGCCGCCGAAGCTCGAGTAGGCCACGATGTCGCGGACGGGCTCGCAGCGGTTCGCGCCGTAGACGTGACGGCGCAGCCGTCCGCGGTTGTACGGGCCGCGTTCGTCGGGCCGCAGGTCGCGCTGAACGACGAGCGACAGCCGCTGCTGCGCCTCGGGAACCAGCGCGAGCGCTCCGTGCTCGAGCGCCATGGCGAGCGGAAGGCGGTCGCGCAGCGGCCCGCCGGCGACGACGGCCCGCTCGCGGGCGCCGTCCTGGTCGCGGACCCGCAGCTCCCAGGTGCCGGGAGCGATCCTCCGCCCGCCGTCCAGCGACGGCATGCGTCCCACGGGGACGCGGATCCGCGAGCCTGCGCCGTCGGCGTTCAGCGCGACGGTGTGCTCGCCGCCGTGGTCGCGGCCCGACAGGACGAGCTCCCCGCCGGGCGCCTCGCCCTGGAGCACGAGCCGCAGGGTCCCGTCCTCCTCCCAGCGGGCGTCGACCGCCGCCACCGTGCGCGACCGCTGCACGAGCGCCGCATCGCCGAGCGGCGTCGGCGTCAGGGCGAACTCCGTTCCCGGGCATCCGAGCGCCTCGGCGTCCCACGTGCCGGCCCGGACGGTCGTGGCGAGGCCCACGCGCTCGCGGACGCCGTTGCCCGTCAGCCACAGCTGCCAGCCGCCTCCGTCGTCGGGCGCTCCGTCGGGATCGGTCAGGGCCGACAGGTCGACGACCGCCTGGAACCGTCGCGGCGAGCCGGCGGCGACGATCACGGGCACGACGAGCTGCGCGACGGCGCCGCGGCGCGTGACCTCGAGGGAGAGGTCGCGATGGTCCGCCAGGCGCAGCTCGCCGTGGAGGTCGATCGCCCCATCCAGGTCCTGATGGCCCAGGAGCTGCGCCCAGTGCTCGTGGACGCCCACCCGCACGGTGCCGTTGGAGGCGCGACCCGCGCGTGCGAGCACGCCGGTCGACAGATGCCGCTCGACCGCCGGCACGGGCCGGTCAGCAGCGACGGCGAACTTCGAGATTCGCCGCGTCAGGTTCCCGTTGCGGACGATGACGAGGATGTCGAGCTTCTGCTCCTTCCACCGTCCCATCCGCCGCAGCCGCCGCAGGTCCAGGACGGCGTGGAACCCCGACCACTGCACGTCGGCCGGGCCGTTGACGTCGGGACGGTGTGTCGGGGTCACCCGCAGGCGCATCGGCAGGAAGTGACGGCGCAGCCGGGCGAACCGTCCCGGGCGAACGGCGATCACGGACACGCTCTGCGCGTCCGGCGTCTGGGCGCCGGCCCCGTGGATGAAGGCCCAGCCGTCGATGCACAGGCGGTTCTCGTCCCACGACAGCGCGTCCAGCCCGGCGCTGACGCGCAGCTCGACGCCGAGGCGGTAGATCGACTCGGGGATGGCCAGCCGCTCGTCCTCGCGATACGGGTAGTCGCCGTACCAGGCGCCCCGCACGCGGATCGGCACGGTGTCGGGCAGCTCCTGCTTCTGGAACCGCAGCACCTCGAGCAGCTCGTCGAGCAGGCGACGGCGCACCAGGTGGTACTTGAGGCGGTCGATCGCCGGCAGCGGTGCCTCGACGTCGGGGCCCGCCTCGTCCAGGTAGGCGTTGACCCGATCGAGGAAGGTCTGGCGGTAGGCGTCGTCGGCCTCGTCCAGGACGTTGAGGTAGTAGCGCAGGTCCTCGGCGACGACGCTCTCGCGGTACCAGCGCTGGGCCTGCGCGTCCTCGTGGGCGCCGAGGAACTCCGTCACCGACTCCACCGCCGCGAGCCGGTCCTCCAGCATCTTCTGCTCGGCTCGCCGCTGGGTGATCGAGAGGTCGTCGCCCTCCCGTTCGCGGTAGAGGTAGACGTGCTCGGCGATCACGTCGACCGAGCGGGCCATGAAGTGCGCGGGCACCAC
This sequence comes from Solirubrobacterales bacterium, assembly GCA_025964175.1. Classification (GTDB taxonomy): domain Bacteria; phylum Actinomycetota; class Thermoleophilia; order Solirubrobacterales; family Solirubrobacteraceae; genus Capillimicrobium. The sequence goes on along the minus strand of JAOPZL010000299.1, from coordinate 1,282 downwards.
GACGGGCACGTCCTCGTGCACGACGCCCTCGGGGAAGCGCAGCCCGTGGGCGTCCCAGAACGTCCGCCGCCACAGCTTGTTGGGCGCGATGCGGTCGACGAGCAGCGCGCGGAAGCTGCGGACGTGCGTCTTCATCCGCGTCTTCGTGAACGCCTTGGTCAGGAACGGCGCCTGCCGGGTGCCCCACCGGTTGAAGCGCAGCACGTTGCCGGTGGCGAAGTCCGATCCGGACTGATCCAGCGCGCCCACCAGCAGCTCGCAGAAGTTCAGGGCGAGCTTGTCGTCGCTGTCGACGAACGCGAGGAACTCGCCGCGAGCGGCGTCGGCGCCGACGTTGCGCGCCCGTCCGAGGCCTCCGTTGGGCTGGGAGATCAGCCGGAAGCGCGGGTCACGATCGACGTAGTCCCGGGCGATCGCCGCGGACCCGTCGGTCGAGCCGTCGTCGACCAGGACGACCTCCAGATCGGAGAACGTCTGGTGCACGATCGAGTCCAGGCACTCGGCGAGGTAGGACTCGACGTCGTAGATCGGCACGACCACGCTGACGCGCGGCGCAGCGACGTCGGCCACGGGGGGAACGGATCCGGCCACGACGAGATTCTGCTCCTTTTGGCCTGAACCGTTCCTGAACCGTCACGGGGGCGCTCAGGCCGGCGGCCGCCGTGCGAACACGGCGTACGGGCCGACGTCCCGGCGCACCCAGGCCGGGCCGGTCAACAAGCGGGGCGCGAAGGTGATCGTGATCGGCGTCGGCTCGGGGAGGTCGTCGCGCTCGGTCTGGATCGCCAGGCCGAACGGCGTGCGCCGCAGCACGATCGCGTCGATGGGACCGAACGGCGTCCGCGTCAGCCGCCGCAGCGCGCACGCCGCGTCGGGGCAGGCGGTGGCGGCGCGCAGAACGCCGATCCGCTGACCGAGCTGCGCCCTGGGGTGGGCGTAGCGCGCCTTCAGGGCGAGAAAGCCGTAGAACGGCCGGGTGACGAGCAGCGTCGGGTCGGCGCTGAGCACGGTCAGCTGCTGCGGACGCCGTCCCGTCGTCGTGGTGATGAAGCGGGCGATCGCATCGGTCGGCGCGAGGTCGACCGGGTGGTGCGCGGCGCGGGAGAACGGCCCGCTCGCCTGATCGGTGCCCTGCGCCGCGCCGAGGCCGAACACGGCCAGGACGACGACGGCGACGAGCCCTGCCAGCAGAGCCAGGGTCGCGACGGGCGGGGACCACCGGTCCCGCCACCCCAAGGTCGGATAGCCATCCCGGGCCTCCCTGCCCAGCGCGACCGGCACC
>JAOPZL010000297.1 GCA_025964175.1 Solirubrobacterales bacterium | reverse complement strand
GGGAGTTCGGCCCGCCAGGGCCGAGCCGACCGACGTCGGAGCGCCCTGCGCGACGACGTCGGCGTCAGCCGCCCGCCGGGTTGGGGCCGCGCACCGAGCGCAGTCCGCGGACCTCGGCCGCCGCGGCCTCCACGTCGACCTCGAGGCCGCCGAGGTCGGCGACGCTGCGCTCCAGCGCGCCGATCCGGTTGGCCAGCCCGCGCAGCGCGTCCGCGGTCGGGTCCGGCAGGTGGATCCAGTCCGCGTCGGGGCCCTCGGGCCGGCGCCCGTCGACACGCACGGGGTGCCCGGGGTTGCCGACGACCGTCGAGTTCGGCGGCACGTCGGTGATGACCACCGTGTTCGCGCCGATCTTCGCGCCGTGCCCGATCGTGATCGGGCCGAGCAGCTTGGCGCCGGAGCCGATCGTCACGTTGTCCTGCACCGTCGGGTGGCGCTTGCCCGAGGCGAAGCCCGTCCCGCCCAGCGTGACGCCCTGGTAGAGGGTGACGTTCGCGCCGATCTCCGCCGTCTCGCCGATCACGACGCCCATGCCGTGGTCGATGAAGAGCCCGTCGCCGACCTTCGCCGCGGGGTGGATCTCGATGCCGGTGAGCGCCCGCGTGAGAAGCGCGATGGCGCGCGGGGCGAGCGGGACCTCGGCGCTGTGCAGCGTGTGCGCGACGCGGTGGGCGAGCAGTGCGTGGACGCCCGGCCAGGCAGCCAGGACCTCCAGCGAGGAGACGCCGCGCGCCGCCGGGTCCCGGTCGTGCGCCGCGGCGAGATCGCGGCGGACCTCCTGGGCGATCCGCGCCATCGTGCCGAGACCGAGCATGGGACTACGGTACCGAGCGCGATGTCCGGGCCCCGCGTGCTCATCCTCCACGGCTGGCAAGGATCCGGCCCCGACCACTGGCAGTCCTGGCTGGCCGGCGAGCTGCGCGCGGCGGGCGCGACCGTCCGCTACCCCGACCTGCCGGCGTGCGACGAGCCCTGCCCCGACCGCTGGGCCTCCGCGCTGCACGAGGAGCTCGCGGGCCTGGCGGCCGATCCCGGCGGCGAGCGCGTGGTCTGCTGCCACTCGCTCGGCTGCGTGCTCTGGCTTCGGGAGGCGGCCCGCATCCGGCCGGCCGAGCACGTCGAGCGGGTCGCGCTGGTCGCCCCGCCGTGCCCGGGAGCCAAGGTGCCCGAGCTCGCCGGCTTCTACCCGACCGGCGCCGAGCGGGGCTCGGTCGAGGCCGCCGCCGACACGACGCGCCTGGTCTGCTCCGACGACGATCCGTACTGCCCGCAGACCGGCGCCGCCCAGCACTGGGGCGCGCCACTCGGCCTCGAGCCGGACGTCCTGCTCGGTCAGGGCCACCTGAACATCGAGGCCGGCTACGGCCCGTGGCCCGCGATGGCGGACTGGGTGCTCGGCCGCCGCCAGCGGTTCGCCGGCTAAACGGCGAAAAACGGCAGCGAGACGTAGCGCTCGCCACTGTCCGGCAGGACGACCGCGATCCGCTGTCCCTGCGACTCGGGCCGCTTGGCGACCTCGATCGCCGCCCACATCGCCGCGCCGCACGAGATCCCCGCGAGGATCCCCTCGACGCGCGCCAGGCCGCGGGCCGTCTCGATCGCGTCCTCGTCGTCGACGGCGATGATCTCGTCCAGCAGCTCGCGGTTGAGCACGGACGGGACGAACCCGGCGCCGATGCCCTGGATGCGGTGTGGACCCGCGCGGCGGCCCGAGAGGACGGCGCTGGTGCGCGGCTCGACCGCGATGACCTGCGTCTTCGGGTTGCGCGCCTTGAGCACCTCGCCGGCTCCGGTGATCGTGCCGCCGGTCCCGACGCCCGCGACGAAGACGTCAACGCGATCCAGCGCCTCGAGGATCTCCGGACCGGTGGTGCGCCGGTGGGCCTCGGGGTTGGCCGGGTTGGAGAACTGGTCGGGCAGGAAGACGTCGTCGCGCTGGGCCATGGCCCGCGCCGCGCCGACCGCCTCGTCCATGCCGCCCATCGACTCGGTGATCTCGACGCGGGCGCCGTACAGGCGCAGCAGCGCGTCGCGCTCGCGGCTCATGCCCTGCGGGAGGGTGAGGACGAGGTCGTAGCCCTTGGCGGCGCAGACGAAGGCGAGCGCGATGCCGGTGTTGCCCGAGGTCGCCTCGACGATCGTCGTGCGGCCCGGCTCGATGCGCCCGGCGCGCTCGGCGTCCTCGATCATCGCCACGCCGATGCGGTCCTTGACCGAGCCACCGGGGTTGAACGACTCGACCTTCGCGTAGAGCTCCACGCCCTCGGCGGCGTCGGTGCCGATGAGGCGGGTGATCTGGACGAGCGGCGTGCGCCCGACGTACTCCGCGATGTTGATCGGGATTGACCTCATTGCGAGCCCCAGACTAGCCACGCGACCCGATCGACGGCCTTCGGCCGCGCCGTCCGGGGCCATTCAAACCGCTTTCAAACCTTCCTCAAACCGACTTCCGACCCCACGCTGGCAGATTCCTCCCCGTCGGCACGAACGCCTCGGATTTCAACGGAGAAGAACCTCATGGCCACCATCCTCATCGCCGCGATCGTCATCGTCCCGATCGCCCTCCTCGTGGGCGACCTCTTCCGCGGCAAGAACCGCACCGACGACGCGCGCACCTCCTACGGCCGGCAGCTCAACGGCTGATCGCCCTGCGCCGCGGCTCGCGGCGCGTCAGCGGGCCGCAGCCGCGGATCGACCCCACGGGCCAGCCCACCGAGCTGCTGGCGCGCTGCCGCGGACGGGGCGCAGCGCCTAGATGTAGTACATCGCGACGCCCGCGTCGCGGACCTCGCGGTCGACCACGTCCTGGATCGTGGTACCCGCCAGGACGTCGCGAGCGGCGCCTGCCGCTGCGGCGAAGATGCCCTTGGCGTCGCGGCCCACCGGGCCGTCCAGCAGCTCCACGACCTCCAGGACGGTGATCGTCCGGGGCTCTCGGGCGAACAGGTAGCCGCCCTTCACGCCGCGCTGGGAGCGCAGCAGGCCCGCGCGGCGCAGAACCGCGAACAGCTGCTCGAGGAACTGGACCGGGATGTCGCGGCGGCGGGCGAGCTCGGCGATCGGGACCGGCTGGTCACCGCCCGTACGACCGAGCTCCGTCAGCGCCAGCAGCGCATACGGAGACTTGGTGGTGATCGACAGCACGGTCATCGGATCCTACGCGAGCGACCTGCGGTCAGGCCGCCCGCGTGGGCGCTGTGGCTAGAGCCGGCCGCGCAGGCGCGGCTTCTTGGGTGCCTCGGCGGCGGCGGCGTCACGGGCGGCGCGGCGCTCCGCGGCCTCTTCCTTCAGCTTCACCTGCGCGGCGGCCAGTTCCTCGCCGCGCTCGGCCGGGGTGCGCGGCTTCGTGGCGTTCGGACGGCGGGGTGGCGGGGTCGCCATGTGCTGCTCCTGACGGTGGGTCCCCCAACGACTCAGCCGCGCGCGAGGAGGGGACGAAAGCCGGGCGGGCAGCGGTACGACAACCCATAGGCTAGCCGTCGCCCCGGCGGGTGAGCCACGGCGGGCTGCCCCGAGGCGGCGGCGGCGCAAACCCGACGTGGGCCCGGCCGACCGCCGTCGTCACCGCAGGACGACGACGGGACTCACGCGTTCGCTCAGAGCCAGCCGCGCTCGGTGGCCATCAGCACGGCCTGGGCGCGATCGACGGCGCCGAGCTTGCCGTAGATGTTGTGCAGGTGCGTGCGCACCGTGGAGGTCGACAGCTCGAGCTCGAGCGCGATCTGCTTGTAGACCTTGCCCTCGGCCAGGCGCTTGAGGACCTCGAGCTCGCGCGCCGACAGCGGGCACGGGTCGATGGCACGGGTGCGGCCGGTCTGCGGGTAGGGCAGGTCGTACATGACCGTGCGCAGCTCGCCGGGCCCGAGCCCGATCGACCGCGCGACCTTCAGCAGCTCGCTCGGCGAGACCGCGCCGCCCTGCGCGTAGTGGGCGAGCATGTCGGCGAGGCGGACATAGGCCGCCTCCTCCGTCGCGTCGTCGGCGTGATGACGCTCGATCGCGGAGGCCACGCCCTTGGGCAGGCCCCAGCGGCGGGCGAGGACGACGCCGACCAGCGCGTGGTCGACGCCGAGCTCACGACGCTCGCGGTGGATGCGCTCCTCGGGGGTGCGGGCCTGGCCGTGGACCTGCCCCGGGTAGCCGGGGTAGGCGTGCATGAGCACGAGCTTGCCGATGTCGTGCAGCAGGGCCGTGACCATGAGGCGGTCACGCTCCGGGTAGTTCGTCTCCGTGGCCAGGCGGTCGGCGGCGCGCTGGGTGGCGACGCCATGCAGGCGGAACCGCTCGGGAGCGGCGTCCCACGTGGCGGTCCGCTCGAAGAAGTCGAAGGTGCGGGCGCGCGTGGCCAGAGACGACACGGCCTCGGGCGAGAGCAGCTCGACGGCCTTGACGATCGACTCGACGCGACCGCGGCTGCGGCCCTCGACCTGGTTGGCGAGGCGGAGCACGGCGATGACGAGCGCGACGTCGGACTCGACGGCCGCGACGACCTCACCGGCGGAGATGCGCTCGGCGCCGACGACGCGCAACAGCCGGTTGCGAGACTCGGCCAGCGCAGGAAAGGACTCCAGTGCCTCGAACGCAGCGGTGAGGCGACGGCCATGGCCCTCGTTGTGACGGCCCCCCGCTGCCTGGGCAGGGGAAGCGGCGCGCGCCGGGACAGCAGCGGCGACTGCAGGTTGGGTCATATCGGGGGTTTCCTCGTCCGTGACTGCTGGGGGATGCGGCTTCACGGCCTTGTAGTCGGCCGCTCTGTCGATTCTGTTATCGGCAGGGGTGGACGTTTGATTGAGGCACCCCCCGGGTGCAGGACCGCCCTAGGTCGCGTCGAGCACGGCGTCCAGGCGCTTGAGCGTCTCCTCGCGCCCGATGAGGTCGATGATCTCGAAGACCCCGGGCGAGATCGTCGTCCCCGTCAGCGCGACGCGGATGGGCTGAAACACCTGCTTGGGCTTGGCGCCACGGGACTCGACGACGGCCCGCAGAGCGCTGTCGATCGACGCCAGGTCGAACGGCTCGAGGGTCGCCAGAGCGTCGCGCACCTCGGCCAGGGCGGCCCGGTGCTCCTCCCCCAGCCACTGCTCGCGCGCCTTCGGATCGTCGACCGGTCCGTCGAAGATGGGACCGGCCAGCGGCCAGAAGTCGGCCAGCGTGGAGATCTTCTCGCGGGAGATCTCGACCGCGCCGCGCAGCCCGGTGCGCCCCGTGAACGCCTCCAGGCGAGCGGTGAGCTCGTCGACGGACAGCTCGCGGATGTAGAGGCCGTTCATCCAGCGCAGCTTCTTCTCGTCGAAGCGGGCCGGGTTCTTGGAGACGCGCTCCAGCGTGAACTGGGCGACGACCTCGTCACGCGAGAGGATCGTCTCGTCGTCGGCGGCCCCCCAGCCCAGCAGCGACAGGTAGTTGTTGACCGCCTCGGGCAGGAAGCCGGCGTCGCGCAGCTCCTGGACGGACGCGGCGCCGTGGCGCTTGGACAGCTTCTTGCCGTCGGGGCCGTGCAGCAGCGGCAGATGGGCGTAGATCGGCTGCTGGGCGCCCAGGGCGGCGAGCACGAGCAGCTGCTTGGGCGTGTTGGAGTAGTGGTCGTCGCCGCGGACGACGTGGGTGATCCCGGCGTCGAGGTCGTCGACGGCGACCGCGAGGTTGTAGAGGGGGGTGCCGTCCGCGCGGGCGATGACCGGGTCGTCGAGGTGGACGTGCTGGAAGGCGGTCTCGCCGCGGATCAGGTCGCGCACGATCGTCGCGCCCTCGGCCGGCACGCGCAGGCGCACCGCGCCCTCCTCCTCGGGCACGCCGCGGAAGCCCTTGTCCTGCCCGTTGGCCTCCTTGTAGGCCTTCACGTCGTCACCGGTCGCGGTGGAGCGGTAGGCGTGGCCGTCGGCGATCAGCTGCTCGATCACCGCGCGGTGGCGGGGCTCGTTGGTCGTCTGGAAGACCGGGCCCTCGTCGAAGTCCAGGCCCAGCCAGCTGAGCGCGTCGAGGATCTGCTCGACGTTCTCGGGCGTCGAGCGCTCACGATCGGTGTCCTCGATGCGCAGCACGAGGGTGCCCTGGTCGTGGCGAGCGGCGAGCCAGTTGTAGAGGGCCGTGCGCGCGCCACCGATGTGGAGGGCGCCGGTGGGAGAGGGAGCGAAGCGGACCCGCATAGGTCGTCGATGCTATTGATTGATCCCACATGCTCATCGGCGCCCACGTCTCTCCCGCGGGCGGCCCAGCGAAGGCCGTGGAACGCGGCACTGAAGCGGGCTGCACCGCCATCCAGATCTTCAACCAGAATCCGCGCGCCTGGAAGCCGTCGGTCTACTCCGACGAGCAGATCGCCGCCTACCACGAGACGCTCGACGCCTCACCGGTCGACGCGCTCCTCATCCACGCCGTCTACCTCCTCAACTGCGCCAGCGAGGACCCGGAGATCCGGGCCAAGACGCTGACCTCGCTGATCGCCTCCCTGCGGGCCGGAGCGGCGCTCGGCGCGGCCGGCGTCGTGCTGCATCCGGGCTCGGCGAAGACGGGCGAGGTCGGCCCGGCGATCGAGCGCGCGGGCGCGGTCATCCGCGAGGCGCTGGCCGAATCCGAGGACTGCCCGCTGCACCTCGAGAACACCGCGGGCGCGGGCGGCACGCTCGGACGCTCGTTCGAGGAGCTCGCCGGCCTCTTCGACGCAGCCGGCGGCGACCCTCGCCTCGGCATGTGCCTGGACTCCTGCCATCTGTACGCGTCGGGCTTCGACATCCGCACGTCCGACGGCCTGACCAAGGTCCTCGACGACTGCGTCGCCCTCGTCGGCGTGGAGCGCCTCGGCTCGCTGCACCTCAACGACTCCCAGGGCAAGCTCGGCTCCAACGTCGACCGCCACGCCCTGCTCGGCGAGGGCGAGATCGGCGAGGACGGCTGTGCCGTCTTCCTGTCCGAGCCGCGCTTCCGGGACCTCCCGGTGATCATGGAGACCCCGAAGTCCGAGGAGCAGCCCGACCAGATCAAGCGGTGCCTCGAGCTGCGCGAACGCGGGCTCGCCGCCCGCGCGTAGCGCTCCTGCGGCCGGCTACGCGGCGGGCAGGAGCGCTTCGCCGAGCACGTGGTTCAGCTCGGCGCGCAGCGCGGACGTCGGCGCGACCTTGAAGTCCGGCCCCAGGCGCAGGCGCCGGGGTCCCGCCGAGGTCTGCACGTTCAGCACGACCTCGCTGGTGCCGGGGAAGTTCGCCAGCAGCTGCTTCATCTCGTCGATGATCGAGGCGGGCAGGCGGGCGGCGTCGACGTTGACCAGCAGGGCCGTCGGCGCGGCGCGCTTGGCCATCGCCTGGACCTCCTCGCGCGCCGCCTCGACCTCTTCGGCCGACGGCTTGAACGACTCGGCCGACTGGACGATGACCGCCGTCTTCGTGGCGTCCTTGTGGTCGACGCGGCCGCGCACGAGGACGATCTCGTCGACGGCCAGCGCGGCTTCCTGCTCGGCGAGCACCCGCTCGAAGACCACGATCTCGACCGTGCCCTCGAGGTCGTCGAGCGTCGCGAACATCATCGTCGAGCCCGACTTCGTGCGGATCTTCTTGCACTGCGTGACGATGCCGCCGACCGTGACCCAGTCCTGGTCCCTGCGGTGCTCCAGGTCGGCCAGCGGGCAGTCGACCTTCACGCGCAGCGCCTCGCGCACCTCCTTGAGCGGGTGCGCGGAGATGAAGATGCCGATGGCCTCCTTCTCGCTGGCCAGCAGCTCGCTCTGCTCGAACTCCTCGGAGGGGATCGGCGGATGGCTGGGAGCGGCGAAGGCATTCGCGCCGCCGACCGGCTCGAGGTCGAAGATCGACCCCTGGCCGCTGAGCGCGTCCTGCTGCTGCTTGGAGCCGGCCGCCTGGGCCTGCTCGAGCACGAGCAGCATGCCCTTGCGTGTCGCGCCGGTCGAGCCGAAGGCGCCGCACTTGATCAACGCCTCGATCGCCTTCTTGTTCACGGCGCGGGCGTCGACGCGGGCGCAGAAGTCCCACAGCGACTCGAAGTGGCCGCCCTCCTGGCGGGCCTCCTTGATCGCCTCGACCGCTGCGTAGCCGACGCCCTTGACGGCGTCCAGGCCGAAGCGGATGTCACCCTCGATGACGGTGAACTCGTGGTCGGAGAGGTTGACGTCGGGGGGCAGGACCTCGATCCCCATCTCCTCGCACCGGGCGACGAAGAACGGGACCTTGTCCTTGGTCGACATGACCGAGGAGATCAGCGCGGCCATGTACTCGGCCGGATAGGTCGCCTTCAGCCACGCCGTGCGGTAGGCGATGAGGGCGTAGCAGGCGGCGTGCGACTTGTTGAACGAGTAGTCGGCCGACTTCTCGTTCGTCGTCCACAGCCAGTCGATGACCTGCTCCGACGTCCCCGACACGCGGCAGCCCTCGCGGAACTCCGGCTCGAGCTTGGCCATCGCCGCGCGGTTCTTCTTGCCGATCGCCTTGCGCAGGTCGTCCGCCTTGGCGCCGCTGAAGCCCGCGATCTCCTTGGAGATCTGCATGGCCTGCTCCTGGTAGATGATCACGCCCTTGGTGGGCTCCAGGATGTGGCGTAGGCGCTCGTCGGGGATGACGATCGACTCGGGCTCGCGCTTGCCGCGCGAGTAGGTCGGGATCTGGTCCATCGCGCCCGGGCGGTACAGGGCGTTGAGCGCGACGAGGTCGTCGAACTCGCTCGGACGCACCTTCTTCAGCGCCTCCTGCATGCCCTCGGACTCGAACTGGAACACGCCGATCGAGTCGCCGCGCGCCATCAGGTCGTAGACGGCGGGGTCGTCGAGCGGGAGCGTCGTCATGTCCGGACGCGAGCCGGTGGAGCGCAGGATGACGTCGAGCGCGTCCTCGATGACGTCGAGGTTGCGCAGCCCGAGGAAGTCCATCTTCAGCAGGCCGAGCTCCTCGACGGGCTTCATCGAGTACTGCGTGACCATCTTGAACTCGCGGTTGCCGTCCTCGTCCGTCGTGCCGGCGTCGGCCAGCTGCAGCGGCACGATGTCGGTCAGCGGGAAGCCCGCGATGACGACCGCCGCCGCGTGGATCGACGAGTTGCGGACGATGCCCTCGAGGCCCTTGGCGACGTCGATGATCTGCCGGGCGACCGGGTCCTCGTCGTACGCCTTGCGCAGTTCCTCACCGGGAGCGAGGCAGTCGTCGAACGACGGCGGGCGGCCCATGATCGGATCCGGGATCAGCTTGGCCAGGCGGTCGCCGGCGCCGTAGTCGTGGCCGAGCACGCGGGCGGCGTCGCGCGTGGCCGCGCGCGGGAACATCTTGCCGAAGGTGACGATCTGGGCGACCGACTCGCGGCCGTACTTCTCGGTCACGTAACGCATGACGCGCTCGCGGCCGCGCACGGAGAAGTCGATGTCGATATCGGGCATCGACACGCGCTCGGGGTTGAGGAAGCGCTCGAAGAGCAGGTCGTAGCGCAGCGGGTCGACGTCCGTGATCGCCAGGCAGTAGGCGATGATCGAGCCGGCCGCCGAGCCACGGCCCGGACCCACGGCGATGCCGTTGGACTTCGCGTAGTTGACGAAGTCCCACACGATCAGGAAGTAGGCGTTGAAGCCCATCCGGTCGATGACCCCGAGCTCCATCTCGGCGCGCTCGCGGGCGACGGCCGGGACCGGGTCGCCGTAGCGCAGCCGCAGGCCCTCCTCGACGCGGGCGCGGAGGTAGACCTTCTCGTCGGAGCCGTCGGGCGTCGGGTAGGACGGGATCAGCTGCTTGCCGAGCTCGATCTCGACATGGCAGCGCTCGGCGATGTCGATCGTCGTCTGCGTGGCCTCGGGCCACTGCGCGAACGACTCCCCCATCTCCGCGTTGTCCTTGAGATAGAACTCGTTCGTCTCGAAGGTCATCTTCGGCGCGGCGAGCGTCGACTTCGTCTGCACGCACAGGAGCGCCGTGTGGTGGGCGTGGTCCTCCTTGCGCAGGTAGTGCACGTCGGCGGTACCGACGAGCGGGCGGCCGAGCTCGCGCGCGATCCGCACGATGCCCTCGTTGGCCTTGTTCTGGTCGTCGATCCCGTTCTTCTGGACCTCGAAGAAGACGTTCTCCTCGCCGAAGACGTTGATGAGGTCGTCGGCGTGGGCGCGCGCCTCGTCGGGCTTGTCGTTGATCAGGCGCTGGCAGAAGCGCGACGCCAGGCAGCCGGTCATCGCGATGACCCCGCCGGCGTGCTGCTGGACCTGAGCCAGGTCGACGGACGGCTTGCCGCGACTCAGGCCCTCGAGGAACCCGAGGCTCGAGAGCTTGACGAGGTTGCGGTACCCCTCGTCGGTCTCGGCGATCAGCGTGAGGTGGTTGCGCTCCTGGCGCTGCCCGCGCAGCGAGTGGTCGTCGACGAGGTAGATCTCGCAGCCGACGATCGGCTTGATGCCGTGCTTCTTCGCGGCCTTGTAGAGCTCGACGGCGCCGTTCATGACGCCGTGGTCGGTCAGGCCGAGAGCGGGTTGGTCGAAGGCCGCGGCGCGGGCGGCGAGGGCGTCGATCTTGCACGCGCCGTCGAGCAGCGAGTACTCGCTGTGGACGTGAAGATGGGCGACGGGCGGGGGGCTCATCGGGAGGAGAAGCTACCCGGGCAACCGGACGGCTCGCGACCACGCGGCACGCCTTCCCCGCAATCTGCGGAGATACTGCGGAGGATGACCGAGCTCCGCACCGACCGCCTCCTCCTGCGGCGCTGGAAGGACGCCGACCGGACGCCGTTCGCGGCGCTCAGCGCCGACCCGGAGGTCATGGAGCAGTTCCCCGCCGTGCTCACGCGGGAGCAGAGCGACGCGCTCGTCGACGAGATCGAGCGCGCGTTCGAGGAGCGCGGCTGGGGGCTGTGGGCGCTGGAGGCGCGCGAGTCGGGCACGTTCCTCGGATTCACGGGGCTGAAGCTGTGGACGGTCGAGTCGCGGCTGCCGTTCGCGCCGGCCGTCGAGGTCGGCTGGCGGTTGACGCGCTCGGCGTGGGGCCACGGCTATGCGAGCGAGGCGGCGCGGGCGGCGGTCGCGTACGGCTTCACGACGCTCGACCTGCACGAGATCGTCTCGATGACCGCGGTAACGAACGAGCGGTCGTGGCGGGTCATGGAGCGGATCGGCATGACCCGAGATCCCGCCGAGGACTTCGACCACCCCCGCGTGGAGCGGGGCCACCGACTGGAGCGCCACGTCCTGTATCGGATCGGGGCGCCGGCGGAGAGGTAGGCCGGCGGGGCGCCTCGGGCAGGCCGACGGGTTGCGGGCGGCGGGCCGTCAGGCGGCCGGGAGGCCCTGGGCGCGGTCGAACCAGCTGTGGAGCAGGGCGACCGCGTGGCGGTCGCCGGCGACGAACACCCGCTCGCCGGCCGGCAGGTCCGTGTGCGCGAGCAGCGGGAGCAGGGCGACGTCGCGCAGGGCGATCGTCGCGGCGGGCGGCTCGGTCGGGGCGCGCACTCCGGTCTGGATGCGCAGCGGTTGCCCATTGCGGACCTCGACCTCGATCGCCTTCCCGCCGGCCAACGCATAGACGACGACGAAGCTGTGGCCGGCCGTCCACGTCGGCTCGACGGCCGCCGCGAGCACGGCGAGCAGCGGCTCGGGTGACGGGCGGATGCCGCGCTCGGCGAGCTGTCCGAGATCCACCGGGCCGCGGCGACCGCGCAGCACCTTGCGCAGGCGCCGCTTGCGCCCGTCCAGCTTCGTGCCCGAGAGCTTGCGCCGGGCGAGGCCCGCGACCAGCGGGGCGAGCGCTGCGGGCGACCCCGAGATGCTCGCCTCGACGTCGTCGGGCCAGAACGCTCCTTCGCGCGGCTCGACCAGCGCCCGCTCGGGGCTGATCGCGACGCGGTAGCTCCCGTGACCGTCGATCGTCACGCCGTAGGCGAGCTGGTCGCGCACGACCCCGGCCTGCCCGGGCAGGAGCTCGACGATCAGCTCGGCGGCCAGCTTCTCGTCCTCCTTGGCCAGCTTTGCGATGGCCGGGGCGAGCCAGCCGACCTGCGGCCGCTCGAAAGCCCGCACGACGCGGGGAGACAGCGGCGTCGCGCCCGCAGGCGGGGCGAGCAGGACCGGTCGAGCGGGGTCCGAGTCGTCCGGCGAAGGACCGGCCTGGTCCCCTCCCGCCGCCGCGGAAGCGAAGGCGGCGGCGACGGCATCCGCAGGCCGCATGGACGCGGGATCGGGCGCGTCGCCGGCCTCGGCCGTCGCGGGCGGCGTCGAAGCGGTCAGCGCGGCCAGCGCGGCGGCGAGCGCATCACGCGAGGAGGTCGGGATGCCCGAGTCCTGGGAGACGTCGTCAGCCGCGGCCTGGTCGGACGCGGCGGCGGCGATGCCGGCAGCTGCGGCGGCGGTGCCATCGACGACGGGAACGACGTCGGGCGCGTCGCCCGGCTCGTCCCCCGCCCCCTCCTTCAGCCGCGCTCCCGCGGCTTCCAGGTCGCGGACCAGCTTGGAGGCCGGCCCGGCGGATGCGCTCTGGCGCAGGTGCTCGGCGGCCAGCTGCTCCTGGGCGGCGGCCAGCTCGCGGCGCGTCGCCTCCAGCTCGGTGCGGTTCAGGGAGGCGGTGAGGAACGTGCCGGGCTCGGTGCCGCGCTCGCGCTCGACGGCCAGCTCCTGCTCGGCCACCCAGCGGGCGGTGCGCTCCTC
>JAOPZL010000287.1 GCA_025964175.1 Solirubrobacterales bacterium | reverse complement strand
GCTGCTGGCCGGCGGCGCCGCGCTCTTCCTCGGGGCCAGCGGCAACCTCGCCCAGCTCTCCTCCGCCCTGATCGCCGCGGCCGTAGTCGCCGCCGGGCTCGGGCTGCTCGTCGGACCGCGGCTGGTCCGCGCCCGCGCGGAGGCCGACGCGGAGCGGCGCGAGCGGATCCGCAGCGAGGAGTTCGCCCACGTCGCGGCGCGGCTGCACGACTCCGTCCTGCAGACCCTCGCCCTGATCCAGCGCGTCGACGACCCACGCCGGGCCCAGTCGCTCGCCCGCCAGCAGGAGCGCGAGCTGCGCGGCTGGCTCTATGGCGGCGAGCAGCCCGGCCGGCCCGCGACGCTCGCCTCCGCGCTGCGCGGCGCCGCGAACGACGTCGAGGAGCACTACGGGGTCGCCGTCGACCTCGTCCAGCCCAGCGACGGCCCCCTCGACGAGACCCTGGCCGTGCTCGCGGCCGCCGCGCGCGAGGCGATGACGAACGCCGGGCGCCACGCGGGCGTGCAGGAGATCTCGGTGCTCGCGCGCGTCGCCGACGGCGAGGCCTCGGTGTTCGTCCGCGACCGCGGAGCGGGATTCGACCTCGACGCGGTCGCCGGGGACCGTCGCGGCGTGCGCGAGTCGATCATCGCGCGCATGACGCGGGCGGGAGGACGGGCATCGATCATCACGGCCCCGGGCGAGGGCACGGAGGTCGAGCTCGTCCTGCCGCGCAAGGCCGGGCCGCCGCCGCGACCGACCCCGCCGCCGGCCGACTCCGCGAGGATGGGGGACGTATGAACGTCCCGCTGCGCCGGATCGTCATCGTCGACGACCACGAGATCTTCCGGGCCGGCCTGCGGGCGGGCCTGGGTCCGACGATCCGGATCGTCGGCGAGGCGGGCACGGTCGAGGCGGCCGTTCCGCTCATCCGCGAGCACGACCCCGACGTCGTCCTGCTCGACGTGCACCTGCCCGACGGCGGCGGCCACGCGGTCATCGGCCCCGTCCATGCCGACCGCCCCGGGGTCCGCTTCCTCGCCCTGTCGGTCTCCGACGCGCCCGAGGACGTGCTCGCCACCATCCGCGCGGGTGCCCGCGGCTACGTGACGAAGACGATCTCGCCGACCGAGCTGGTCGACGCCATCCACCGCGTCGCCGACGGGGATGCGGTCTTCTCCCCGTGGCTGGCCGGCTTCGTCCTGGACGCGTTCACCACCGGCTCCACGACGGCGACCAACGACCCCGAGCTCGACCAGCTCACCGCCCGCGAGCAGGAGGTGCTGCTGCTGATCGCCCGCGGCTACACCTACAAGGAGATCGCCGGCCGGCTGCACCTGTCGATCAAGACGGTCGAGACCCACGTCTCCTCCGTCCTGCGCAAGCTGCAGCTGACGAACCGCAACGAGCTGACCCGCTGGGCGGCCCAGCGGCGGATCATCTAGGCGGGCGCGACGGCCTACTGCACCGCCAGCAGCTCCTCGAGCTGGGCGATCGTCTCCGCCGCCGTGCGGTGGCGCACGGTGCCCATCCCCAGGGCGGCGGCCGGCTTGAGGTTGCCGCCGAGGTCGTCCACGAAGACGCAGTCGGCGGGCGCCAGGCCGATGCGGGCGGCGCCGAGCTCGTAGATCGCGGGGTCGGGCTTGCGCAGCCCCTCCTCGCTGGAGATGACGACGCCGTCGAAGAGCTCGGCGAGCAGGTCGCGGTCGTAGGCGGTCTGGTCGCCCCACGAGTTGGAGACCAGGCCCGTCCGCACGCCGCGGGCGCGGAACCCGCGGACCGCGTCGATCATCGCCTCGTCCGGGCGGATCCCGGCGAAGAGCCGCTTGGGCAGGTCGACCGTGTCGGCGATGCCCAGCCGCTCCCCGAGCGCGGTCGAGAACGCCGCCGGCTCCAGCGCGCCCGTCTCCAGGTCGACCAGCAGCTGCCGCGCGGTCTCGTCGCCCCGGAACGCGAGCGCGATCGCCTCGGGCTCGATGCCCTCGGCCACGCAGAACGCGGAGAAGGACGCAAAGACGTTGGTCGTGAGCACGCCGCCGAAGTCGACCAACAGGCCGTGGCGGCGCTCGGGCGCGTCAGGCAAAGGCGATCGCCTCGGCGCGATCGGCCAGCTCCAGGACGCCCTCGCCGAACGCCTTCAGGTACGGGTCGTCGGTGGTGCCCGAGACCGCGCGCCGGTAGTTGCCCTCCATGAAGACGATCGCCTTCCAGACCGCGAGCGTGCGATACCAGCGGATGTCGGTCATCGCGCGGCCCGACCGCTCCTCGTAGCGGGCGATGAGCTCGTCGCGGGTCAGGAAGCCGGGCTGGCGGGTGACGGTCGATAGCTCGACCCGCGTCGCCGGGTCGTCGTGCTCGGGCCACATCGTGGTCAGGTAGCCGAGGTCGGCGAGCGGGTCGCCGATCGTGGCCATCTCCCAGTCGAAGATCGCGACCAGCCGCGTCGGCGATGACGGTCCGAGCATCACGTTGCCCAGCCGGTAGTCCCCGTGCACGATCGTCGCGGGCGGCGACTGCGGCAGGTTCGCCGCCAGCCACGTGCCGACGCGCTCGACCGCGGGCACCTCGCGCGTGCGGTTGTGCTCCCACAGCCCGCCCCAGCGCCGCAGCTGGCGCTCGAGGTAGCCACTCTCGCGGCCGAAGCCCTCCAGTCCCGCGGCGCGCCAGTCGACCGAGTGCATCTCGACGAGCGCGTCGATCAGCTCCTCGCCCATCCGGCGGCGATCGTCGATCGTGTCCAGCGGGGCCGGGATCTCCCCGGTGACCACGAAGCCGTCGACCTTCTCCATCACGTAGAACGGCACGCCGATGATCGCCTCGTCGTCGCCGACCGCGAGCACCGCGGGCACGCGGGCGGCCGTCGGCGCCAGCGCGCGCAGCAGCCGCGCCTCACGCAGCACGTCGTGCGCGCTGGGCGGCAGCGGCCCGCGCGGCGGGCGCCGCAGGACGACCTCGGTGCCGTCGTCGCGGCGCAGAAGGTACGTCACGTTGGAGTGCCCGTCGCCGATCGGCTCGGCGCTCAGGGCGCCCGATCCGACCTCGTTGACATCCAGGAACGCGCGCAGCGGCTCCAGGACCACCAGCGGCTCGCGCGCGTTGGTCGCGGCCTGCTCGTGGGTGTCGACGACGTCGTCTGGCGCGGACCCGTGGCTCACGCCGGGCAGGCTATCCGCAACCTCCCGACCCTCGCGGCGTTCTACCCCCTTGATGGCTCGATCCTCCACCCGTGCCGCGCTGCTCGCGTTCGCCCTCTGCGTCCTGCTGGCACCCGCCCTCGCACCGGCCGCCC
This sequence comes from Solirubrobacterales bacterium, assembly GCA_025964175.1. Taxonomy (GTDB): domain Bacteria; phylum Actinomycetota; class Thermoleophilia; order Solirubrobacterales; family Solirubrobacteraceae; genus Capillimicrobium. Next base: position 5,415 of record JAOPZL010000287.1, on the reverse strand, counting down.
ATGCCGCCTCCGATCAGTACATGACGTTCGAGGCGCCGCGCGACCTCAAGAACCCGGCCACGCGAGCCGGCGCGATGGGCCAGATCGCCTCCCTGGGCGTGAACCGCCTGCGGCTGATCCTGACCTGGCGCAATGTCGCGCCGTCGCCGAACAGCAAGACGAAGCCGGCCGTCGACCTCACCGATCCCGCCAGCTACGACTGGTCGCAGTACGACGGCGTGATGGCCGACGCCCAGACGCGCGGCTGGCCCGTGCTGTTGACGGTCTCGGGTCCGGTGCCCAAGTGGGCGACGAAGAGCAAGAAGGACGACGTCACCGACCCGAGCCCGGCCGAGTACCAGGCGTTCGTCACCGCCGTGGGCCGGCACTACGGACCGCAGGTGGAGACGTGGGCGGTGTGGAACGAGCCCAACCACCCCGACTTCCTGATGCCGCAGTACGTCAACAAGAAGCCGGTCAGCGGGACGCTCTACCGCAAGCTGTTCCTCGCCGCCTGGCGCGGGCTGCGCGCCAGCGGCAACGGCCGCGACACGCTGCTCATGGGCGAGACCGCCCCACGCGGCACCGGCAAGGTCGTCGCCCCGCTGGCGTTCCTGCGCGAGGCGCTGTGCCTCGACGACCGCTACAAGAAGGCGCGCAGGTGTACCAACCTGCCCGCCGACGGCTACGCCCACCACTCCTACTCGACGCGCCAGGGGCCGTTCTTCACGCCGCCCAACCCCGACGACGTGACGATGGGCGTCGTCTCGCGCCTGAACCGCGCGCTCGGGCTGGCGGCCCAGGCCGGCGCGATCGAGCGCAACCTGCCGATCTTCCTCGACGAGTTCGGCGTGCAGTCCTACCCCGACAAGCTGCTCGGCGTCCCGCTGCGCCAGCAGCCCGAGTTCTACGCGATCTCCGAGAAGCTGGCCTACGACAACGCCCGCGTGAAGTCGTTCTCGCAGTACCTGCTGCGCGACGACACCAAGAACACGAAGGGCGGCGGCGGCATCCTGTCCCAGTCGCAGTTCCCCGGCTTCGAGTCCGGCCTGGAGCTCGCCGACGGCAAGCGCAAGCCCGCCTACGACGGCTTCCGCCTCCCGCTCGTCGTGCAGCTCTCGGGGACGAAGGGCGTGCGCTTCTGGGGCCGCGTCCGGCCCGCGACGGCCGTGACCTCGGTGACGCTGCAGCAGCGCAACGGCAGCGGCGCGTGGAAGACGCTGAAGACGGTGCAGACCGACGCGAAGGGCGTCTTCGGCTCCACCGGGAGCAACCGCAAGGGCGCCACCTGGCGCGTGCAGTGGACGGCGCCCGACGGCACCGCGTACAGCGGTCCGCCGATCCGCGCCTACAAGAAGCCCTGAGGCCGGAACCCTGCGTTCACAAGTGGGGACTACGCTTCCCCGCGATGGCACAGCAGCTCTGGTTCCTGCGGCACGGCGAGGCCGAGCCCCACGACGCCCGCCCCGACGCCGAGCGCCGGCTGACCGAGCGCGGCCGGCTGCAGGCGCGTACGGCGGGCAAGGCGCTGAAGGCCATCGACCTCTCGATCCACGTGGTCTTCACCAGCCCGAAGGTCCGCGCGCTCGACACGGCGCGCCTGGCCTGCGAGGAGCTCGGGCTGGAGCCGATCGTCCACGCACCCCTCGCCGACGGGTTCGACGTCGATGAGGCGCTCGCGCTGCTCGCCGCGGTCGAGGGCGACCAGCGCGTGCTCGTCGTCGGCCACAACCCGACCTTCGAGCAGGTCGTCCACGACCTCACCGGCGCCCGGGCCGAACTGCGCAAGGGCGCCGTCGCCGGCGTGCGCGTCCGCGGTGGGCGCGGCGAGCTGATCGCGCTGCTCCAACCGCGCGAGCTGACCGCCATCGCGCGCTGATCGGCGACGCGCAGGTCGCGCTGCGGGCCGGGCTGGACGCATTGCTGATCCCGTTCAAGGCCCATCGTGAGCAACCGATGAGATGAGCAAGGAAGCACACGGATGTGCTTCCTCAACGCCAAGGATGGCAACGCGATGTACTCCAGGCCCTTACGCCGCCTGCCTCCGAAGCACCAAGTCCGCCGACCCCGCGCAAAGGGTGTTTGCGCGACGGTGGACGCTCAGGCGCGGGCGGCGGTCGTGGTTGTCGCCGCCCGCGCCGCAATGAGCACCGGATCCAGCACCCCGGACATCGGCGGCGCGTAGGCGAGGTCGACCCACTGCAGGTCGTCGATGGTCATGCCGGCCCAGATCGCCGTGGCCAGCGTGTCGATCCGCTTGCCCGCGGTGGGCGCCCCGACGATCTGCGCACCCAGCAGCCGCCCGTCGGCCGCGCCGACGACGAGCTTGACCCACATCGCCGCCGACTCGGGGAAGTAGGCGGCGCGCGTGTCGGTCTGGACGATCGACGCGACGACGTCGATGTCCGCGTCGCGTGCCTCGCGCTCGCTCAGTCCGGTGCGGGCGATCTCGCGGTGGCCGATGCGCGAGATCGCGGTGCCGATCACGCCGGGGAAGGCGAGGTCGCCGCCCGTGGCGTTCACGCCCGCGACACGGCCCTGCTTGTTGGCGTGCGTGCCGAGCTGGATGTTGACCGCCGCGTCGAGCAGGCGATGGTGGGACTCCACGCAGTCGCCGGCGGCGTAGATCCCGTCGTGGCCGACGCAGCGCTGGTGGTCGTCGACGCGCAGCGCACCGGTCTCGCCGATCTCCAGCCCGGCGTCGCGGGCGAGGTCGACGGCGGGCTTCACGCCGGTCGCGACGATCACGTGGTCGGCGCGGATCGTGCCCTCCGACGTGCGTACCGCGGACGGGCGCCCGGCCGCGTCGAGCTCGATCTCCTCGACGTCGACCGACAGCAGCACGCGGATCCCCTTGCCCTGCACCGCGTCCTGGACGTGGGCGGCCATGTCGGCGTCCAGCGTCCCGGCCATCAGCTGCGGCGCCTGGTCGACCAGCGTCACCCGCCGGCCCTGGTGGGCAAGCGCCTCGGCCATCTCCAGCCCGATGTAGCCGCCGCCGATGACGACGGCGTCGTGGCCGCCGAGGTCGAGCGCGTCACGCAGCCGCTCACCGGCGTCGATCGTGCGCGCGGGTTCGGTCGCGTCCGCGCCGGGGATGGGCGGGGGCGTGGCCGTCGCGCCGGTGGCGATGACGAGCTCGTCGAACGGCTCGATCGACTCCTGGCGGGCGTTGAGGTCGCGCACGGTCAGCGCGCGGCGCGACAGGTCGATGCTCATGACCTCGTGGCGGGTGCGCACGTCGATGCCGTTGGCGCGGTGCTCGTCGGGCGAGCGGGCGACGAGGTCTTCGGCCTCCGCGACGAGCCCGGCCACGAAGTACGGGATGCCGCACGCCGAGAAGGAGGTGCGCCCGCCGCGCTCGAACGCGACGATCTCCAGGTCGCCGTCGCGCCGCCGCGCGGTCGCCGCCGCGGTCATGCCCGCGGCGTCTGCGCCGATGATCGCCAGTCGTGCCATGGCGAGGGCGTACCCTGAACGGCGATGTCCACCACTGTCCTGTTCGCGATCGCCAACAACGACAAGCCGCTGGCTCTGGGTATCGGCCTCGGCTTTGCGCTCATCGCGCTCGCTCTCGTCGTCTTCGGCTTCTGGATCGGCCGCACCCGCGACGACGAGGCCGAGTAGCGCCAGGCGCGTTCGTCGATGCCCGAGCTGCCAGAGGTCGAGATCACGGCCCGCCGGCTCGACGAGGCGCTGAAGGACGTCGAGATCGAGTCGACGCTGGCGCCCGGCCTCAACGCGCTCAAGACGTTCGACCCGCCGCTGCACGCGCTCGACGGGCAGACGATCGAAGGGGTGCGGCGCATCGGGAAGCACCTCGTCATCGACGTCGGGGGCGACCTGCACGTGCTCATCCACCTGATGTCGGCCGGGCGGCTGCAGCTCTTCGACAAGCGCGCCGGGCTGCGCGACCGCACCTCGCGCCTGCTGATCCGCCTCCCCGAGGACCGCGAGCTGCGGCTGCGCGAGTTCGGGACCAAGCAGGCGGCCTGGGTGAAGGTGCTGCGCGGGCCCGACCTGGCGACCGAGGACGCGGTGGCCACGCTCGGCCCCGAGGCCTGGCCCGACCCGCCCGCCGATCTCGCCGCGCTGCTGAAGTCCCCGCGCCCGCTGCACACGCTGCTGCGCGACCAGCGGACGATCGCCGGCATCGGCCGCTCATGGGTCGACGAGATCCTGTGGCAGGCCGAGCTGTCGCCGTTCAAGCGCGGCAACGACCTCACGGAGGACGAGGCGAGCGCGCTGCGGACGGCGATCGTGGAGACCCTCGACGGCGCGATCCGCCACTACGAGGAGGTCGTGCACCTGCCGATCCCCGACAAGCTGCCGCTTCCCCTCCAGGTCCACCGTCACCAGGGAGAGCCGTGCCCGCGCTGCGGCACGACCCTCGAGGCCGTCTTCTACGAGGACTACGTGATGAGCTACTGCCCGAAGGACCAGACGGGCGGCAAGGTGCTCAAGGACCGGCGGCTGTCGCGGCTGCTGAAGTAACGATCAGCGGAAGTCCCCGGGGTTCTTTGACCACAGACGGATGAGGCGGCGCCGCTTGGGGCTGTCCGGCTGGTCGGCGGGGTCGGGGTCGGTGCTGGGGTTCGGCTTGGGGGCGGGCTCGGACGTGACGTCGGGCTGGGGCGCGATGACCGCCGGGGCGGGCACTGCCTCGGGTTCGGGCTCCGGGCCCGGCGCGGGATTGGAATCGGGCTCGGCCACGATGACCGAGGGCGGCCCCGCCGGCGCCGGCGTGGCCGCGGGCTCCGCCGCGAGGACCGCGGGTTCGGGCTCCGGGTCGGGCGCGGGCTCCGCCGCGAGAACCGCGGGTTCGGGCTCCGGGTCGGGCGCGGGCTCCGCGTGGATGATCGTCAGCACAGGCGCCGGCTCGGGCTCGGGTTCGGCCGCGACGGCCGCCGGCGCGGGCTTCGGCTCGCGCTCGGGCGCCGGTGGGGGCGACGCGGCGACGGCGGGACGGGCGGGATCGATGAGCAGCACTTCGACGCCCCAGCTCGCGAGCGCCTGCGCCAGCCAGCCGTCCTGGCGGGCCGCGCGCGCGACGTCGGCGTCGGCGACGGCGACGATCAGGCGCGCGGCGGGGCGGGTTCGGCCCAGCGTGATGAGCTTCAGCGCGTGCTGGCTGAGCCTGCGCCGCTGCGGTCCCTTCAACTGGCCCCGGTCGGCGAAGATCTCCACGAGGATCGATTCGTCTCTGTCGATGCCGTCGATCCGGACCACGCCGCCGCCCTCGAGCGCCACGCGCCGGGGCTCGAGGTGGCATCCGACCGACTCCATCACGCGCTGCAGGAGCAGCCGTGGATGGTCGTGCTTCCCGCGCGCTGCACGCTGCTCGTTCGCCATGCCGCGAACCTATCCCCGCCGATCACGGCTGGCTCGTGATTTCCATCCCGGGTGACGGTGACACTCGGTACGGGAGGCCGCCGG
>JAOPZL010000240.1 GCA_025964175.1 Solirubrobacterales bacterium | reverse complement strand
CTCGCTCATCTACCCGGTGCCCGACCCGGCGCTGCCGTTCCTCGGCGTCCACCTGACGCGCTCGATCGACGGCGAGGTGCTGATCGGCCCGACCGCGCTGCTGGCCCCGGCCCGCGACGCCTACTCGCTGGCGACGCTGCGCCCCGCCGACCTGGCCCAGACGCTCGGCTGGCCCGGCTCCTACCGGATGCTGCGCCAGTGGTGGCGCACCGGGGTGACCGAGCTCAACCACGCGGCGAGCCGCGCCGCGTTCGTCGCCGCCGCAGCGCGCTACGTCCCGGGCCTCACGATCGACGACGTGGAGCCCGCCTTCGCCGGGATCCGCGCGCAGGCTCTGGGCCGCGACGGCAAGCTCGTCGACGACTTCGTCTTCTCCCACACCGAGCGCGCCCTGCACGTGCGCAACGCCCCGTCCCCGGCCGCGACGTCGTCGCTGGCGATCGGGCGCTACGTGGCCGACGAGCTCGAGCGCGCCGGCGCCGGCGCCGGCTGACCCGCGTTTCCCGGCCAGACGGGCCGCTGGGTCACAATCAGGGCATGCCCTCCGCGTCTCCCCAGGTCCTCGTCGTGTTCGGTGCACGGGGAGACCTCGCCGCTCGCAAGCTCTTCCCCGGCCTGTACCGCCTGGCCAAGGCCGGCCTGATCCCCGCCGACTACCGCATCATCGGCTCGGGGCGCCACGCGCCGGACTCCGACGACGCGTTCCGTGACGAGATCCACGACGCGCTCGCCCGCTTCGTCGGGCAGGATCTCGACGCCGAGATGTGGCGCGAGTTCGCCCAGCGCCTGCGGTTCGTGGCCTCCTCCGCCGAGGACGGCAGCGAGCTGGCCGCCGTGGTGCGCGACGCCGAGGGGGAGCTCGGCGAGGGGGTGCGGCGCATGCTCTTCCTGTCCGTGCCCCCGGGCGCGACGCGCGGGATGGTCGGCATGCTCGCCGAGTCCGGCCTGGCCGAGAACGCGCGCCTGGTCATGGAGAAGCCGTTCGGCTTCGACCTGGACTCCGCCCGCGAGCTCGACCGCGCCCTGCTGGACGTCGTCGACGAGGACGCGATCTTCCGCATCGACCACTTCCTGGGCAAGGAGGCGGCCCAGAACATCCTCGCCTTCCGCTTCGCCAACGGCCTGCTCGAGCCGGTCTGGAACCGCGACCACGTCTCCTACGTGCAGATCGACGTGCCCGAGGTGCTCGGCCTCGAGGGCCGCGCCGCCTTCTACGAGGAGACCGGGGCGCTGCGCGACATGGTCGTCACGCACCTCATGCAGCTGCTCGGCCTGGTCGCGATGGAGCCGCCGACGACGCTCAACGCGACCTCGCTGCGCAACGAGGTGGCGAAGGTGTTCGACGCGGTCAGCCCGCTCACCCGCGAGGACGCCGTGTACGGCCAGTTCGAGGGCTACCGCAACGAGGAGGGCGTCGCCGACGACTCCAACACCGAGACGTTCGCCGCGCTGCGCGTCTCGATCGAGTCGTGGCGCTGGCAGGGCGTCCCGTTCCTCCTGCGCACGGGCAAGGCGCTGGCCGAGGGCCGGCGCTCGATCACGATCGGCTTCCGCGAGCCGCCGCTGCACATGTTCAACGGCGACGGCCCGCGCTCGCGTCCCAACGAGCTGAGCTTCGACCTCTCCGACGAGCCGAAGATCACCCTCGACCTGCGGGCCAAGCGCCCGGGCCCGTCGCTGGAACTCGGCGACACGTGCCTGGAGCTGAACCTCTCGACCGCGTTCGGGAACACCGGCCTGGAGGCCTACGAGCGGCTCCTGCACGACGTGATGATCGACGACCACACGCTCTTCACCCGGGCCGGAGAGGTCGAGCGGCTGTGGGAGGTCGCGACGCCGCTGCTGGAGAAGCCGCCGCGCGTCCAGCTCTACCGGCGCGGCTCGTGGGGACCGGACGCCGCCGACGACCTCGCCGGGCCGTTCGGCTGGCGCCTGTCGCGCGGGAGGGGCGAGCGCTGACCTAGACGGTCTCCACCGCCGGGGTCCTCGTCGCGGCGGTGGAGAGGTCGCCCGTCTTGCGCAGCAGCGGGCAGAGCCAGCTCGGGGCGGCGCCCGGCGTCGCCTCCAGCCGCTGGTGCGCCGCATGCTCTGCGGCGCCGGGCGGCGGGGTCGCCCTCTGGCCGGGCTTGACCACGTCGACGGTCATCATCATCCCCGCGTCCTCGTGACCGAGGATGTGGCAGTGGAAGACGAAGTGGCCGGTGAAGTCCTCGAACCGCATCCGGATCACGACGACGCCCGCCTTGCCGTGGACCTTGTGGGGGATGCTGACCACGTCCTGGAGGCCGACCGCGTGGTACGGCTTGCCGTTGACGCTCATGACCTGGAAGTCGTTGACGTGGATGTGGAACGGGTGGTCCTCGGTGGAGTCGTTGACCAGCTTCCACTCCTCGACCGTGCCCAGCACCGCCCGGACGTTCGTCTTCGTCGGGTCGAACTGCTCGCCGTTGATCAGCGCGGCGAACCCGCCCTGCGCGTTGGTGCCGAACCTGAACTTGAACGTCCGGTGCTTGACCGCATGTCCCTCGATCGGCCCGGCGCCCGTCTTCAGGCGGCGCGGGATCACCGGTGCGGGCTCCGGCTGATCGGCGGGGAGGACGTCGACCTGCATCAGGTCGACCTGGGGCAGCGACTCGAAGCCCTCCTGCGGGTAGGCGAGCGTGCGCAGCTGGTAGTTCCCGGGCGCACCGCCGGTGACGAGCACGTCGAAGCGGCGACCGGGCGGCATGACGAGGTGGCCTTGGCGCTGCACCTTCCAGACCGGGGTGCCGTCCTGGGCGATGACGCTGAACCGGTGACCCTCCAGCTGGACGTCGTAGAAGAGGTCGGAGCTGATGTTGGCGACGTGCCAGAGCTGCGTCTCGCCCGACCGCAGCGCCGTCCGCGGCATCAGCAGGCCGTTGACGAGCCGGGTCGTCGGCCCCTGCGAATCCATCTCGTTGAAGCTCATCGCTGTGGAGGACGGGTCGTCGGGGTTGGTCTGCAGGTCACGGATGATCACCTGCTTCTCCGCGACGTCGCGCAGCTTGCGCGGCAGCAGCTTCTTGATGCCCTCGACGATGATCAGGCCGCTCATGCCGCCGCTCAGCTGCGGGTCGGTCAGGCCGTGGTAATGGGCGTGGTACCAGTACGAGCCGGTGGAGTGGTCCTTGGGCAGCGTGATCTTCGAGTGGACCGTCGTGCCCGGGCGGAACGTGCGGAAGACGTTGTCGCCTTCGCCCTTGGGCGAGACGTGCATCCCGTGGAAGTGGATGTTCGTGTTCTGCGGCGTCGCGTTGCGGAACGTCACCTCGATCGTGTCGCCGGGACGCACGTGCAGCGTCGGGCCGATGAGGCTGCCGTTGAACGGCTGGGCGCGGACCTTGGAACCGGAGACGGTGATCGTCTCCAGCGAGGCGTCGAGCGTGACCTTCAGGACGCCGTGCTGCGCGTGCACCTGGAGCGGCGACGTGAGCGGCAGGCCCGCGACGGGAGCCCAGATGGTTCCTTGATCCGCGTGCGCGGGGGCCGCGGCGGCGATGGCGAGGACGGTGGCGATGAGCGCGGCAAGGGCTCCGGCGAGGATTCGGGGCATCGCGGGGACACTCGGCCGCGGACGGGGGACCATGAGCCCTGCACGTGCCAGTGCATCCGCGGCTCAAGGATCCGCCGACCGGCGACGATCACGGTCGCATGTGCACCCGCATCTTCTGGAACGACAACCCGGTCGCCAAGGTCGTCGCCCGCACCACCGACTGGGAGTTCGACGACGAGGCGCGCCTGTGGGCCCTCCCGCGCGGGATCGAGCGCAGCGGTGACGCGGGCCCCGGCTCGGCGCGCTGGACGTCGCGCCACGGCAGCGTCGCCGTGTCGTCGTGGGACGTCGGGTCGGGCGAGGCCGTCAACGAGCACGGGCTCGCCGCCCACGCGCTGTACCTCGGCGCGGCCGAGTACGAGCCGCCCGACGATCGCCCTGTCATCAACAACGTCATGTGGCCGCAGTGGGTCGTCGACCACTTCACCACCGTGGCCGACGCGCTCGACGGCCTGTCGGCGGTGCGGGTCGTGCCGGCCGAGATCAACGGCCAGCTCATGCCGCTGCACCTCGCGCTGGAGGACGCCTCGGGCGACTGCGCCATCGTCGAGATGCTGGGCGGCAAGCCGGTCGTGCACCACGGCCCCGAGCACCGGGTGATGGCCAACGACCCCAGCTACGAGGAGCAGCTTGCGTCGCTGGCGCGCTACCGCGACTTCGGCGGCGAGCTGCCGATGCCGGGCGACATCGTCTCCGCGGACCGCTTCGTCCGCGCGTCGTACTTCCTGCGCCACCTGCCGCCGCCGCGCACCCGCGAGGAGGCGCTGGCCGGGGTCATCAGCCTGGGCCGCAACGTCTCGATCCCGTTCGGCGCGCCCGACAACCGCTTCGACAGCTACCCGACCTGGTGGCTCAGCGCGATCGACCTGACCAACCGCGTCTTCTTCTTCCAGTGCACGCGGACGCCGAACGTGGTGTGGCTGGAGCTGGACGCGCTCGCGTTGGACGAGGGCGAGTCGCCGCGCTCGGTGGATCCCCTCGACGTGACGCTCGTGGGCGACGTCGGCGATCGGCTCGTGGCGGGGAAGCTGCCGTTCGGGGTGTAGGAGAGGCGGCGCGGCAGCGCAGCGTCAGCCCCGCAGCAGCGCCCGCGGGTGCGGCAGACCGCGCAGGACGGCGAGAACGAGGCCGTAGGCGACCAGGCCGATCAGCGCGACGGGGATCGCCGGGAGCGGGAGCGCGTAGGCCGTGGCGCCGATCGCCGCCGCCACGACGACCTTCGCCAACCCGCGCAGGTCCGGGCGCAGGTCGGGCCGGGCCCGCGAGAGCGCGACGGCGAAGCCGATCGCCAGCCCGGCCTCGCCCAGCACGGTCGCGATCGCCCCGCCGCGGGCTCCGTCGGCCGCGATGAGCGCCGCGCCGACGGCCAGTGCGACGAGCACGCCGACGACGTTCAGCCACATGAGCGTGCGCTCGCGTCCGAGGCTCAGCAGCGCGAACCCCCACGGCGCGGCGACGAACGAGGCGGCGAGCGCGAGACCCTGGATCCGCAGGACCCCGATCGCGTCGTCGAAGGCGCTGCCCGCGATGACCTGGATCACGGCCGGCGCGCCGAGCGCGAGGCCGAGGGCGAGCGCCCCGCCGGCCGCCGCGCACGCCTGGGTGGTGCGGGCGACGGCGGCGTGGAGGGAGGC
>JAOPZL010000237.1 GCA_025964175.1 Solirubrobacterales bacterium | reverse complement strand
CGCGGGGAGGCTACGGCGCTCGACGGCGGGGTAGCATCGCGCCATGACGCACTCCGAGGACGATCTCTTCGACGACCCGACCGAGAACGAGGACGACGACACCGAGGACCTGGGCGAGGACCACCGCGGCGACAACCCGGGCTACGACCTCGACGAGCAGAAGGCCATCGAGGACCTCGAGTCCGAGCAGGACGACTGAAGAACCGGGCGCCGGCCCGCTGAACAACGCACTCGATACAGTGGGGGCCGTTCCGGGGGGACTGGTCCATCGGCTACGACGGCGGTCTCCAAAACCGCAAAGCGAGGTTCGATTCCTCGGTCCCCCGCTTCCTCGCACGCCCCGTTCCGCCTCCGGCGCAGCGGGGCGTCGGTCGTCGAGGGACGGTGTCGAGCGGCGACGGCCGACATGGGGTTGTGGCCCATCGGCGCCAGGTCGGCGGCCGCGGGCTCGATGACTACGACGACGCACGCCACGAGATCGGGTTGAGGACGATCGCGACGTCGACGTCCTGGCGGCAGAGCTGGTCGAGGTTCGACATCGAGCAGACGCCGCCGTCGACGTAGCGCCGCCCGCCGATCGCGACGGGTCGACGCATTTGACACCGGCAGTGTGTGAGTGCATACTCACTCCCTGCATGGCCGCAACGAGCACCCGCACCCTCTCCACCGCCGAGCAACGCCGCGAAGACGTCCTCACCGCCGGCGCGCGCGCCTTCGCCGCCCGCGGCTACCACGGCACGCCCACCACGGAGATCGCGAAGGCCGCCGGGATCTCGCAGGCCTACCTCTTCCGCCTGTTCCCCACCAAGCTCGAGCTGTTCGTCGCCCTGACCGAGCGCTGCTTCGACCACACCGCGGCGGTGTTCACCGAGGCCGCCTCGGCGGCGCGGGGCAACGGCGCGGACGTCCTGACGTCCATGGGCCGGGCCTACGCCGAGCTGCTCGCCGACCGGGACCAGCTCCTGCTGCAGATGCAGGCGTACGCCGCATCCGACGAAACGGCCATCCGCGACGCCACGCGCGACGGCTTCCGGCGGCTCGTCGAGCTCGTACAGCGCGAGTCAGGCGCCGACGACGCCACCGTGCGCTCGTGGTTCGGACACGGGATGCTCATGAACGTCCTCGCCGCCATGGGCGTCTACGAGCTGGACGAGCCGTGGGCCAACGTCATGAAGCCCGATGACAACGGCCCCTGCTGATCGACCCCTCTTTTTTTTGCCCGTTCTATGAGTAACCGATCACACACCCATGGGAAGGAGGCCACCGTGCCCACCCAAGCCGCCCGGCCCCGCGCCGGATGGACCCTCGCGATCGTCTCGATCGCCCTGTTCATGACCTCGCTGGACAACCTCGTCGTGGGCGTCGCGCTGCCGACCATCCGCGTCGACCTCGGCGGCTCGATCGAGGCGCTGGAGTGGACGGTCAACGCCTACACGCTCTCGTTCGCCGTCCTCCTCATCTCGGGCGCCGCCCTCGGTGATCGCTTCGGGCGCAAGCGCCTGTTCCTCGGCGGCCTCTCGCTCTTCACGCTGGCCAGCGCCGCCGCCGCGCTCGCACCGTCGATCGAGGCGCTCGTCGCGGCCCGGGCCATCCAGGGCGCCGGCGCGGCGATCGTCGCGCCGCTGACCCTGACGCTGCTCTCCGAGGCGGTGCCCGCGCAGCGCCGCGGTGCGGCTCTCGGGATCTGGGCCGGCGTCAGCGGCCTCGGCGTCGCGCTCGGGCCCGTGGTCGGCGGCGCCGTCGTCGAGGGCATCTCGTGGCATTGGATCTTCTGGCTCAACGTTCCCGTCGGCCTCGCCCTGCTGCCGCTGGCCGCGTCGCGCCTCACCGAGTCGCGCGGTCCGTCCGCCGCGATGGACCTGCGCGGTCTGGCCCTCGCCGGCGGCGGGCTGTTCGGCCTCGTCTTCGGCATCGTCCGTTCCCAGGAGCTGGGCTGGACGAGCTCGACCGTCCTGGTCTCGATCGTCGCCGGCGTGATCCTCCTCGCCTCCTTCGTCGTCTGGGAGCTCCGCGCCCCCGCCCCGATGCTCCCGATGTCGTTCTTCCGCTCGCGCGGGTTCACGGCCGCCAACGGCGTCTCGCTGGCGATGTTCTTCGGCTCGTTCGGCGCGATCTTCCTGCTCTCGCAGTACTTCCAGACGGCCCAGGGCCTCTCGCCGTTCCAGGCGGGACTGCGCACGCTGCCGTGGACCGCGGCGCCGATGATCGTCGCGCCGCTGGCCGGCATCCTCAGCGACCGCGTCGGCTCCCGGCCGCTGATGGCCCTCGGGATGTTCCTGCAGGCCGGGGCGCTGGCCTGGCTCTCGGGGATCAGCCCCGACTCGGCGTTCACGTCGATGATCGTCCCGCTGGCCATGGGCGGCACGGGCATGGCGCTGGTGTTCGCGCCGTCGGCGAACGCCGTGCTCTCCTCGGTCCGCCCCGACCAGGCCGGTCAGGCGTCGGGCGCGACCAACGCCATCCGCGAGGTCGGCGGTGTCCTCGGCGTCGCGGTCCTGGCCACCGTGTTCAGCGCGCACGGCTCGTACGCGACGCCGCAGGCGTTCACCGACGGCCTGACCGCCGCGCTGCCGATCGGCGCCGCGGTCCTCGCCGCCGGTGGCCTGGCCGCGCTGGCCATCCCGGGCCTGGTGCGGATGCACGCCGCGGCGCCCGCGGCCCTGGCCGACACGCGCCCGGCCTGAGCGCAGAAGGAGAAGAAGAAGATGCGGGCGGAGGGACTCGAACCCCCACGGCTTGCGCCACTGAGACCTAAACCCAGCGTGTCTACCAATTCCACCACGCCCGCAAGATTCGTATGATCCGCCACATGGCCGAAGAGGAGCGGCGCGACGTCATCATCGATCATCCCAATCGTCGCAAGCCGGCAGCGAAAGCGACGAAGTGGGTTGTCGTCTTCCTCCTGCTCGCCAGCATCGCACTGATGGCGTTCGTGGCGATCGGCGGCTGGTCCGCGCTGGAGGGCACCCGCGGTGTGCTGATCGCCTACATGGTCCTCTACGTGCTGCTGCTGATCTACACGCTGCGCTGGAACCGCGGCGCCCTGCCGATGTCGGCGGCGCTGGCCATCATCCTTCTGATCTTCGCCGCGATCGCCGGGCCCGAATGGCTCAACCGCGACAAGACCGGCTACACCGACCCGGCGGTCGACTCCGGCGTCCTGGGGATCGCCACGCTGCTCATCATCCCGGTCTCGGTCCTGCTCATCGCCTTCGCGATGCGCGGATTCAGCCAGGCGTGGAACGTCGAGGTCGAGCGCCCCCGGGACGCTGGGCCGGCGACGGCCTGAGCAGGCGTTTTCCACCGCCGGACCGCGTATCATCACCGCGCAGGCCCGGGTGGCGAAACGGTATACGCGGATCCCTCAAAAGGATCTGTCCATTGGACGTGCGGGTTCGAATCCCGCCCCGGGTACTCGATACGGAGCGACGCTGAGCGCCGCTACGGCGCCACGTACCCCAGCAGCGCGCCCAGCAGCGGTTGAGGACCCACCGCCAGCCCGGACGGGAGGACGTCGCCGGCCGGGAGTTGCACGACCGCACGGCCCGCCTCCCGGCACACCAGGGCTCCCGCCGCCCAGTCCCACGGCTTGACGCCGAACTCGTAGTACGCGTCGTGGCGGCCCGCCGCCGTCCAGACGAGGTCGAGGGCCGCGGAGCCCGCGCGGCGGATGTCGCGGACCGCCGGGAGCAGCCGGGCGACCAGGGCGCCCTGCGCCTCGCGCACCGCGGAGTCGTAGCCGAAGCCCGTCGCGATCAGCGCGCGCTCCAGCGGCGCCACCGAAGCGGGCGGCGCGAGCGCCATCCCGTTGAGGAACGCGCCCGACCCGCGCTGCGCCGTCCACAGCTCCTCGCGCAGCGGATCCCACACCACGCCGGCCACGCCGCCCTCGTCGTCCTCCACTGCCACCGAGACGCACCACTGCGGGATGCCGTAGAGGTAGTCGATCGTGCCGTCGAGCGGGTCCACGACCCAGCGCAGCCCCGTCGTCCCGGCGAGGTCGCCGGTCCCCTCCTCGCCGAGCACGCCGTCGTCGGGGCGCCGGGCGGCGAGAACGGCGCGGATCGCCCGCTCGCTCGCGAGATCGGCCTCGCTGACCAGGTCGGTCGGCGTCGACTTCGCCGCCAGCGCGAGCTCGCGCCCGAAGCGGGGCACGAGCACCTCGCCCCCCGCGCGGGCGGCCTCGACCGCGATCTCGAGCAGGCTCATGCGCCGGCCAGCGCGGGCCGGCGGTCGGCCCACGGTCGCGCGGCCTCGAGCTGGGCGGAGAGCGACAGGAGCGTCGCCTCGTCGCCCGCGCGGCCCACGAGCTGCGCCGCCAGCGGAACGCCGTCGGGCGAGAAGCCGGCGGGGATCGACGCGGCCGGCTGGCCGGTCATGTTCCACGGTCCCAGGTGCGGGACGAACCGCGACACCCCGTTGAAGGTCCACAGCGCGCCGCGTCCCTCGTACTTCCCGACCGGGAGCGGCAGGTCGGTCAGAGACGGCGTGAGCAGCACGTCGACGTCGTCCCACAGCCGGCCGAGGCGCTCGGCCACCGCCCCCTCCTCGGCCCGAGACCGCGCCAGCACCGAGCGCGGGGTCAGCTGACCCAGCCGCATCATCGCCCGCGTGCGCCGCTCCAGCCGCTCGGGGTGCTCCTTGCCGTGCGCGTCGTCGAGCACGCCGCGGGTGAAGCGCGACAGGCCGCGCATCATCGCGCCGGCGTCGTAGTCGGGGTCGCGCTCGATGACGGTGTGCCCGAGGGAGCGCAGCACGGCGGCCAGCTGCTCGACGGCCTCGCGAACGACTCCCGCGACGGGGGCCATGAGCGGCGGCGGGATCTTGAACGAGAGCGCGATGCGCAGCTGCCCCGGGGTCTGCGCGGCGGCGTCGGAGAACGAGCCCCACGATGGGCGGTCGGCGACCACGTCGAGGAAGAGCGCGGTGTCGGCGACGCTGCGGGTCAGCGTCCCGTAGTGCACGAGGCCGTGCCAGGCGTCGTCGGTACGCGGGCCGATCGGGACGCGGCCCTTCTGCGCCTTCAGCCCGAACAGCCCGTTGCAGGCGGCCGGGATGCGGATCGAGCCGAGCCCGTCGGAGGCGGTCGCGGCGGCGACCAGACCGGCGGCGACCGCGCTGCCGCTGCCGCCGCTGGACCCGCCCGGGGTGCGCTGCGGGTCCCACGGGTTGCGGGTGATGCCGAAGGTCGCGGTCTCGGTGAACGGCCACATCGTGAGCTCGGGGACGTTCGTCTTGCCGATGACGATCGCTCCCGCGTCGCGCAGCCGGCGGACGATCTCGCTGTCGGCCGCGGCCGGCGTCTCCATGGCGTTGCTGCCCTGGCAGGTGCGCTCCCCGGCGACGTCCATGTCGTCCTTGACGGCGATCGGCACGCCGAGCAAGGGCCGATCGGAGGCTGACGCACCGCCCGCCCCACGGCGGCCGTCGGCCTGGTCGGCCTCGAGCCGGGCGCGCTCGCCGTAGACGATCCGGAACGCGTTCAGCCGCGGGTCCAGCCGCTCGATCCGCTCGAGACACACGTCCACGAGCTCCCGCGAGCTGACCTCCCCGGAGGCGACGAGCGCGGCCTGGCGAGCCAGACCGGCGAAGGCGAGATCGGCGGCGTCCATAGGTCCGGCAGCCTACATTCCGCCCATCACCCCGGAGCAGACGATCGAACTCGCACGCCGCATCGCCGCGATCCAGCCTCGTGGCGCGTGCAGCGACGGTGAGCGCCGGGCCGCCGTGATGCTGCGCGACGAGCTGCGCGCGAGCGGGCGCCCGAGCCGGCTGGAGACCGCATGGGTGCGGCCCGGGTGGCCGCTGCTCTATGCCGCGCTGTGCGCGCTGGGGGTGGTCGCCGCGCTGCTGACGACGGTCGACGCGCGCGTCGGGCTCGTCCTCGCGCTCGTGGCCTTCGCCGCGCTCGCCGGCGACGTCTCCGGTCTGGCCCCGTTCGCCCGCCGCCTCGTCCCGCGCCGGGCGACCCAGAACGTGATCAGCGAACCGCCGCCCACCGGGGGCGACGTGCGGGTGCGCCTGATCGTCACCGCCGCGCTCGACGCCGGGCGGACCGGGGTGGCCTACCGCCTCGCCCCGCTGGAGTCGCGGCTGCGCCGGGCGCTGCGCGGCCATCTCTCCTCCCCGCCCGCGATCCTCTGCGCGGCGCTCGCCCTGCTCGCCGCCATCGCCGGCGCCCGGCAGCTCGGGCTGGAGGCCAACTGGCTCAACGACGTCGCGCTCGTCCCGGCCATCGCCCTGGTCCTCGGCACCGCGGCCTTCCTCGACATCGGCCTCTCCGACCCGTCCGCGGGGCCGAACGCGCACGCGGGCGCCGCGGCCGCCGCCGTCGCGCTCGTCGCACGGCTCGACGCCGATCCGCCCGGGCACCTCGCCG
Source organism: Solirubrobacterales bacterium (assembly GCA_025964175.1). Lineage (GTDB taxonomy): Bacteria > Actinomycetota > Thermoleophilia > Solirubrobacterales > Solirubrobacteraceae > Capillimicrobium. The sequence goes on along the minus strand of JAOPZL010000237.1, from coordinate 10,499 downwards.
TCGAGCTCGTCCTCGCCGGGGCCGCCGAGGGCGGTCAGCTCGGCCTGCGCGACTACGTCCGCCGGCGTCGCCGCCGCGCCCGGCCGACCGAGCTCGCGGTGCTGGCGATCGGGCGGTGCGGGGCGGGCACGCCGCGCTTCCACCGCACGGAGGGGCTGCTCCTCCCCGCGCGCCTGCACCCGGGCCTCGTCGCGCTCGCGCGGCAGGCCGGACTGCCGCCGATCCGCCGCGGGTCCTCCGGTGCGCTGGCCGCGCGGAGGATGGGCTGGCCGGCCGTCGGGATGAGCGCATTGGATGAGCGCGATCGTCCCGCAGCCATCAGCACGTTAGATGACGGACCGGCGGGCCTCGAACCTTCGTCCATCGCTGACACCATCGCGCATTGCTTTGAACTGGTCAGAGCATTGGATGGTCAGATATAAGACCTGGACAGCCGGACCGGTCGAGCGGCACGGGGTGAGGACGCAGCGCATGGAACGGCATCGGGAGAGCCGGACAACAGAAGAACATCTGCTCGCGGTGCTTGGGCTGCTCGACGAGGGCGTGCTCGCGCTGGACGGGCAGTCACGGGTCGTCACCGCGAACCAGAGCGCGATGCGCATCCTCGGGCTCGAGCGCCCGGCGCTGGACGCCGAGCGGTGGTGGGAGCAGCTGCGCGCGCGCAACGACGACGGCTCCGCGCCGGTGCTTCCCGGCGAGTTCCACCTCGCCGGCCATGACGTCTCGGTGCACATCCGCCGCGGCGGTGACCGCCGCCTGCGCCAGCTGATGGTTCGCCGTCAGCCGCTGACCGCCGACGGCACGATCCTGACCTTCCGCGATTGCACCGACGAGCAGGCCGCGTACCGGCGCTACGCGGCCGCCGAGCTGCGGGATCCGCTCACCGGCCTGCCCAACCGCGCCGCCGCGCTCGCCGAGCTGGGCGAAGCCCTCGGCTCCGGAGACTCGTTCGCGCTGCTGCTCGTCGACGTCGACGCCTTCCGCATGGTCAACACGGGCCTCGGCCAGGAGGCGGGCGACGCCGTCCTGCGCGAGATCGCGTGCCGCCTGCGCGGCGCGCTCCCGCGCGAGGCCCGCGCCGCCCGTTTCGGTGGCGACGAGTTCCTCGTTCTCGCCCCCGCCCTCACCGAGGCCGCCGCCCGCGCGGTCGCCGAGCGCATCCGCGACGCCTTCTCGGCGCCGTTCGTCTCCGGGCAGGGCGCGCAGCTGACGGCGTCGATCGGGATCGCGATGACCGGCGCGGCCCGCGATCCCGCCGGGATGGTCGCCGCCACCGAGGCCGCGCTGGGCCGGGCGCGAACGCGCGGACGGGGGCTCGTCGAGCTGTTCGACGACGCGCTGCGCCGCGCCACCGAGGACCGTCTCGAGCTGATCGCCGATCTGCGCCTCGCGATCGACGCCGACCGCATCGAGGTCGCCTACCAGCCGATCGTCTGCCTCGCGGAGGACACCCCCCGGCTCGTCGGCGTCGAGGCGCTCGCCCGCTGGAACCACCCGCGGCGCGGCGCCGTCTCGCCGGCGGTCTTCATCACGCTGGCCGAGGAGTCCGGGCTCGTGCGAGCCCTGGGGCGCCGCGTGCTCGCGCGGGCGTGCATGGAGATCGCGACGATGCGCGCGGAGCAGCCGCTGCTCGCCGGGCACCTCGAGCTGTCGGTCAACGTCTCCGCGCGTCAGGTCGCCTCCGGGCTGCTCGAGCACGACGTCCGCGCCGCCCTCGCCGCCTCCGGGCTGGCGGCGAACGCGCTGACGCTGGAGCTGACGGAGACCGCGCTGATGGACGATGCCGCGCCGCGCCTGGACGCCCTCGCCGCGCTGCGCCGGGCGGGAGTCCGCCTCGTCATCGACGACTTCGGCATGGGCTACTCGTCCCTGGCGCGGCTGCGCAGGCTTCCCCTCGACGGGCTGAAGATCGATCGGTCGTTCATCTCCGGGCTCGGAACGGCGCCGATCGACCAGGCGATCGTCGAGGCCGTTCTCACGATGGCGGACGCATTGGCGCTCCCCGTCGTGGCCGAAGGCGTGGAGACGCGCGAGCAGTCGCGGGCGCTGCGTTTGCTGGGCTGCCCCCGCGCTCAGGGCTTCCTCCACGGGCGTCCGATGGGGCTCGGGGAACTGCACATTCGTCTACGCGGAGAGGGTCACGCCTTGCGTGCTGTCCAGGCCAGCGGATAGAACCGCCTCATGTACCCCGTCCAGTTCACCTCCCAGTGGGTCGAGCAGCACAGTCGACTCACCACGTTCTTCCGGGCGATCCTCGCGATCCCGGCTTTCATCTTCACGGCGCTCTACTCGTTCGCGGCCGGCATCGTGGCGTTCGTCGCGTGGTTCGCGATGATCTTCACCGGCCGCTACCCGCAGGGCATGTACGACTTCGTCTGCGGTGCTCTACGCAACCAGGCCCGCGTCCAGGGCTATTACCTCCTGCTGACCGATGAGTACCCGCCGTTCAACGGCGGCGTCGACCCGGCGTACCCGATCCAGCTCACCTTTGCACCGCCGCTGGAGCACTACTCGCGGGCCAAGGCGTTCTTCCGGGTGATCCTGTACATCCCGGTGTGGGTCGTCACCTACATCTTCCAGCTGCTGCTGGAGGTCGCCGCGCTCGCCGCGTGGTTCGTGATCGTCTTCACCGGCAAGATGCCCAAGGGGATCCAGGACCTCATCGACATGGGCCTGCGCTACACGTTCCGCGCCCACGCCTACTACTGGCTGATCACGGAGACCTGGCCCCCGCTGTCGGAGCCGGAGACGCCGGCACCGGGCTACGGGGCGCCGGTCTCCCCGACCCTCTAGACGACGGGCTCGCGGGCCGCGCGGGCGAACAGCTCGCGCGCCCGCTGGACCACCAGCTCGGGTCGCTCATCGACCACGAAGTGCCCGGCGTCGACGAACTCGACGCCGGGGAAGTCCGCGACGAGCACCCGTGAGATGGCGCCGTCGCGGCGCCCGAACAGCAGGTGGGTGGGGATGGTCGGCCGCGGCACCGGTTCGCCGCCGCCGCGCGCCAGCCCCACCAGGGTGCGCAGGTAGCTGCGATAGAGCAGCTGCGAGGCCCGCGCCCGCTCGGGCGCGTGGAAGGCCTCGGCGAAGATGGCGAGGTCCGCCGCGCTCAGCCCGGTCCCCCGCGTCTCGCGGTGCAGCACCTGCGCGACCAGCGGCGTGCGGCGCAGCAGTTCCGGGCCCGCCGGCGAGGCCATCACGACCGCGTACCACGCGCGCCACGTCTCCACGGCGACCCGCGGCGTGACCTTCAGCCACGGGTGCGGCGTGTTGCAGGCCAGGTACGCGCTGACGCGATCCGGGTGGCGGGCGGAGAGCAGGAACCCGGTGTAGCCGCCCCAGTCGTGGCCGATCATGGCGACGCGCTCCACGCCCAGCGTGTCCAGCAGCGCGAGCTGATCGGCGGCGAACGTCTCCGGGTCCATCCCCGTTCCGGGCGCCTCGGTCCGGCCGAAGCCGCGCAGGTCGGGCATCAGGACGCGATGGTCGGTGGCGAGCGCGGTCCCGACATGACGCCAGAGGTGGTGCGTCTGCGGCCAGCCGTGCAGGAGCAGCACGGGCGGCGCGTCGAGCGGACCGGCCTGGGCAAGATGGACGCGCAGGCCGCCGGCGTCGACCGTGCGGTGGGTGATCGTGGTGTCGCTCATCAGGTCCTCATGCCCCTTGCCTCTTCACCTGGAGAATCGTCGTTCCTCCGCCGGCTCGTCGTCGATGTCGGGCGACGGGGGCGTCGGAGTCGTCGGGCGCAGACCCGCGGCGATGGCCGCCGTGCCGAGGAGGAGCAGGAGGATCGGCCACCACAGGAGCGAGTGGTGCGGTGCGGCATCGAGGACGAACAAGCCCAGGACCGCCGCGCCGAACCAGGCCGGTCCGCGCTCGCGGTCGACCGCGCCGTAGCCCACGAGGGCGAGGCCGGTGAGCAGGAGGACGAGCAGCCAGCCCCAGTCGAGGGTCGCCTCGACCGTGCCTTCGGACAACCAGTAGGTCTCCAGCGCCGCGAGGACGCCGATGACGACCGCCGCCACGCCGGCCGCGTCGGCGAGCGCGACCGCGTGCGCGCGGCGATGGTCGCGCAGCACGACCACGCCGAGCCCCAGCCCGGCGATCGCCGTCAGGCACACCCAGTACGCGAACGTGGTGTCGTGCGGCTTGAACACCCACTGCCAGGCCTCGAGCACCGCGACGAGGGCCGTCACCGCCCCGAGCAGCGCGCAGATCGCCGAGTTGCGCGCGCGAGCCAGCGCGATGTACGCGGCGGCGAGCGCGGCCGCGACCCACCACTCGCTTCCGGACGTTCCCGGCGTGCCCCCGAGCGCGTGGGCCAGCTCCATGAGCGCGAAGGCGAGCACGGCGAACGCGCTGATCAGCAGCACGGACACGTACGCGCGCGGCGCCTTCCCCTCGACCGGGGCCCGCCAGGCCAGCACGAGCAGCAGCGCCGCCACGACGCCGAGGAACGCGGCCAGGATCCCGGACGGCCACGCGTCGGTCATCCGCAGATCCACCAGCACCGCGCCCACCGCCAGCGGGATCGCGCCGGCCGCGATGAGGTCGCCGCGGAACGGCAACGGGCGCAGGCCGGGTCGGACCCGCGGCGGATCGACGGACATGGCGCGGGACCCTAACGTCGTCCCGTTCAGAAGGTGGCGAATAGGGTCCGGGCCATGGCCATCGTCACCACCGAAGACCGCGGCGCCGTCCGCCACGTCGTCCTCAACCGGCCCGAGAAGCGCAACGCCATGAACGCCGAGCTCATCGCCGGGATCGGCGAGGCGCTGACCGCCGCGGCGGCCGACGACGCCGTGCGCGTCGTGGTCATCCGCGGTGAGGGCGCGATGTTCTCCTCGGGCATGGACCACGGGTCGCTCGGCCAGCTGGCCGCCGATCCGGCCGGACTGCGCCCGCTGCGCCGCCGGATCCTCGACACCTGGAACCTCGCCGAGGAGATGACCAAGCCCGTCATCGCCCAGATCCACGGCGCCTGCCTGGGCGGCGCGCTCGAGCTCGCCCTGGCCTGCGACATGCGGGTCATGGCCGCCGACGCGGTCACCGGCCTGGTCGAGACCCGCGTCGGCCTCGTGCCCGACGTCGGCGGCTCCTCGCGCCTGCCCGCGGTGATCGGGCTGGGCCGGGCGAAGGAGATGATCCTGGCCTCCAAGGTCATCGACGGGACCGAGGCCGAGCGCATCGGGCTCGTCAACCGCGTCTGCCCGGCCGACGCGCTCGACGCGACCACCCAGCAGCTCGCCGACGAGCTGCTCGCGTGCGCGCCGATCGCGGTCGGACTGGCCAAGCGGATCCTGGACGCGGTCGCCAAGCCCGCGTTCGCCAACACCCTCGAGCTCGAGGTCACCGCGCAGCAGCTGTGCGCCCGGAGCGAGGACTTCGGCGAGGCGATCCGCGCCTTCGTGGAGAAGCGCCAGGCGGAGTTCACCGGGCGCTGACCCGGCGGAGGAGGCCGAGACCTAGGCGGGCTGGGCCGGCTGCGCCGGCCTAGCGGCCTGCCAGTCCACGGGACCCGCGGTGAGGGTGTGGCTGCCGAGGGGCCGGCCGAGGATGCGCTGGGCCTCGCGGGCGGCGGTGAGCATCGCGGGCAGGTCGATCCCCGTCGCGATCCCCATCTCCTCGAGCATCGAGACGAGGTCTTCGGTGGCGATGTTGCCGGTGGCGCCGGCGGGGACGGGGCAGCCGCCGAGCTCGCCGAAGGAGGACTCGAAGGAGCGACAGCCGGCGTCCAGGGCGGCGAGGACGTTGGCCAGGCCCTGGCCGCGGGTGTTGTGGAAGTGGGCGGTCAGCTCGATCTCGTCCCCTCCACCCAGCGCGATGGCGGCCGCTTGGAAGAACGCTCGCACCTGCCGGGGGTTGGCCATGCCCGTGGTGTCGCCGAAGCCGATCTCCTGCGCGCCGTGCGCGACGAGCCGGCCGGCGATGGCGAAGACGCGGTCGGGGTCGACGCGGCCCTCGTAGGGGCAGCCGAAGGAGGTGGCGATCACGCCGGTGACGCGCAGGCCCGCCTCGCGGGCGCGGGGGATCACGCGGCTCAGCCCGTCCAGCGACTCCTCCACGGTGCGGTTGACGTTCTTGGCGTTGTGGGTCTGCGACGCCGACAGGAAGACGCTGACGTCGTCGATGCGATCGACGTGCTCCAGCGCGGCGTCCAGCCCGCGCTCGTTGGGCACGAGCACCGACACCGCCACCGTGTCGGGCAGCTCGGCGCGGCTCAGCACCTGCGCCGCGTCGCTGAGCTGGGCGATCACGTCGGCGCGCACGAAGCTGGTGAGCTCCATCCGCGTCAGCCCCGTCGCCCCGAGCAGCTCGATCAGACGGACCTTGTCGTCGGTGCTGATGACCTCGGGCTCGTTCTGGAACCCATCACGCGGACCGACCTCACGGATCCGGACTCGCTGGGGCGCGGCGCTCATCCCCGGGACTTTACGGGCTGTAGATTCCCTGGCTCCATCATCGGAAAAGGGGACACCTCATGTCATCCACCCTCGAGGGCGCCGCGCTCGACCTCATCAAGGACAAGAACTTCGCCACGCTGTCCACGCTGCGCAAGGACGGCACGATCCAGTCCGTCGTCATCTGGGCCGATGCCGACGACGCCGGCCGCGTCGTGCTCAACAGCGCCGAGGGCCGCGCGTGGCCGGCGAACCTGCGCCGCACCGGTCACGGAACCGTCACGGTCGTCAACCGCGAGAACCCGATGGAGTTCGTCTCGGTGACGGGTGACCTCGACGTCGACACCACCGAGGACGGCGAGGCGGTCATCAACCAGCTCGCCAACAAGTACATGGGGACCGACTATCCGTGGCTCGGGAACGACACCCGCGTCACCTTCCGCCTCGCTCCGAAGCGCGTCACGTACGTCAAGCAGGGGTGAGCGCGCCGGTCGTCCTGCTCACCGGTGGGACCGGTGGGGCCAAGCTCGCGCGCGGGCTGGCCGATGTCGCCGGTGAGCGGCTGACCGCGATCGTCAACACGGGCGATGACGTGGAGATCTACAACGCCCACGTCTCGCCCGATCCCGACCTGGTCAGCTTCTGGCTGGCCGACCGCATCGACGCGCGCGGCTGGGGCCTGGCCGACGACACGTTCGCGGTCATGGAGATGCTGCGCGAGCTCGGCGACGAGATCTGGTTCAACCTCGGCGACCGCGACCTCGCGCTCTGCCTGCGTCGCGCCCGCCGGCTGGCCGAGGGCGTGACGCTGACCGCGGCGATCGCCGAGCAGGCCGCCGCGCTCGGCGTCACCGCGCGCGTGCTGCCGATGAGCGACGACCCGGTGCGCACCACGGTGCAGGCACGCGGCACGTGGTTCGGGCTGCAGGAGTTCCTGATCCAGGAGCAGGGCCGCGGGCCGATCGACGACACCGTCTTCGCCGGCTGCTCGGACGCCCGTCCGACCGACGCCGTCCTGGAGGCGATCGCCACGGCCGAGGCGATCATCGTCGGCCCCTCCAACCCGATCATCTCCGTCGGCCCGATCCTCGCCGTGCCCGGTCTGCGCGAGGCGCTGGCCGCGTCGCCCGCGGCCGTCGTCGCGGTCAGCCCGATCGTCGGCGGTGCCGTGCTGAAGGGACCGACCGCGGCGTTCCTGGAGTCGGTCGGACAGGAGCCGACGTCGGCCGGCGTCGCCGCGCACTACGGCGACCTGCTGGACGGGTTCGTCTGCGACGAGCGCTACGACGACCCGCACATCCCGCTGCTGATCACCGACGTCGACCTCTCGACGCCGCCCGCGCGCGAACGCGTGGCGCGCGACGTGCTCGACTTCGCCCGTTCGTTGGCATGACCACGCTCGCCATCCTGCCGGTCAAGGGCTTCGAGCGAGCCAAGCAGCGGCTGCGCGACCGCGTGCCCGATGGTCCCCGCGCCGGGCTGGCCGAGGCGATGGTCACCGACGTGCTCGCCGCGCTGGAGCGCGTCGACGGCCTGGACGGCGTGATCGTCGTGACCGGTGAGCCGATCGCGGCCGTGCTCGCGCACGCCGCCGGGGCCGAGGTCGTGCACGACGCCGCCGAGGCCGGTCAGAGCGCGGCGACCACGCTCGGCATCGCCCGGGCGCTGGAGCGCGGCGCGGACCGGGTGCTGCTCGTCCCCGGCGACTGCCCGGCGCTGGATCCGGCCGAGCTCGACGCGCTGCTCGCGCTGGGCGACGGGGTCGTCATCGTCCCCGACCGCCACGGCAGCGGGACGAACGCGCTGCTCCTGCGCCCGCCCGCCGCGATCGCGCCCTCCTTCGGACCGGGCTCGCGCGAGCGCCACGAGACGGCGGCGCGCGCCGCCGGCGTGGCCTGGCGCGTGCTCGACGTACCCTCGCTGGGCATGGACGCAGACACACCCGAAGATCTCGCGACGCTTGAGGCATCAGGACGGATCGGCGCGACGACGCGCACCGAGCTGGAGCGGATCGACGGCGAGGACGCCGAGTGAGCCTCCTGAGCGCCGCTCCCCTGCTCGGCCTGCCCGAGGTCCGCCCCGGCGACGACCTCGCCGAGCTCCTCCTGGCCACGGGCGTCGAGCTGCGCGACGGCGACGTGCTCTGCATCGCCCACAAGGTGGTGTCCAAGGCCGAGGGGCGCATCGTCGCGCTGGCCGACGTCGAGCCCGGTGAGCGGGCGCTGGCGATCGGCGCCTCCCACGGCAAGGACCCGCGCCACGTGCAGGTCGTCCTGGACGAGGCGGAGACGATCGTGCGCGAGCGCCCCGGCGTGCTCATCTGCCGCACCCGCCACGGCTTCGTCTGCGCGAACGCCGGGGTCGACGGCTCCAACGCGGGCGGCGCCGATCGGCTCATCCTGCTGCCGATCGATCCCGACGCCTCGGCCCGCGCGCTGCGCGCCGCGATCCGCGAGCGCACGGGGACCTCCCCGGCGATCGTGATCACCGACTCCTTCGGCCGCGCGTGGCGCCGCGGGCAGTGCGAGACGGCGATCGGGGTCGCCGGGCTCACGCTCATCGAGGACTGGCAGGGCCGCATCGACGGTGACGGGCGGGAGCTGCAGGCGACCGCGATCGCCATCGCCGACGAAGCGGCGGCCGCGGCCGACCTCGTCCGCTCGAAGGACTCCCGCGAGCCGGCGATCCTCCTGCGCGGCCTCGCCCACCACGTGCGCGAGGAAGACGGCCCGGGTGCGGCCGATCTCGTCCGCGCGGCGGACGAGGACCTGTTCCTCTAGCCGGCCGGCTGGCGCGGAGGCGGCACGCGGAGCGGTCGAGGACCCACGAGCCGGACGGTTTCGTTCACCATCTAGCTCATGGCGATCAAGATCGGGTACAAGGCGTCGGCCGAGCAGTTCGGCCCCAAGGAGCTGCTGGACTACTCGGTCCAGGCCGAGCAGATCGGCCTGGAGATCATCTCGGTCTCCGACCATTTCCAGCCGTGGCGCCACAAGGGCGGCCACGCCCCCAACGCGCTGGCCTGGCTCGGGGCGATGACGCAGGCGTCGAAGACCGCGACGCTCGGGACGAGCGTCCTGACCCCAACGCTGCGCTACTCGCCGGCGATCATCGCGCAGGCGTTCGCGACGCTGGCCGAGCTCGCGCCGGGCCGCGTCTACCTCGGTGTCGGCACCGGGGAGGCGATGAACGAGACACCGGCCACCGGCGGCGAGTTCCCCGGGCGCAAGGACCGCCGGCTGCGGCTGTCGGAGGCGATCAGGCTGATCAAGCTGCTGTGGACGGAGGAGCGGGTCGACTTCGAGGGCGAGTTCTACCGCACCGAGAAGGCGACGATCTACGACCGTCCCGAGCAGCCGATCCCGATCTACGTCGCGGCGTCCGGACCGCTCGCCGCCAAGCTCGCCGGGCGCCTCGGCGACGGGTTCGTCTGCACGTCGGGCAAGGATCCCCAGCTCTACCTCAACCTGCTGGAGAACGTCCGCGAGGGCGCCGCGCAGGCCGGCCGCGACGCCGACCAGATCCATCGCCTGATCGAGATCAAGGTCTCCTACGACCGCGACAAGCAGTACGCCTACGAGGCGTGCAACTGGTGGGCCGCGCTGGCGCTGACGCCGGAGCAGAAGGAGGGCGTCGAGGACCCGATCGAGATGGAGCGCCTCGCCGACGCCAACCTCGACAAGGCCCACACCCGCTTCATCGTCTCCGATGACCCCGAGGAGGTCGTCGAGAAGATCAAGGTCTACACCGACCTCGGCTTCCAGGAGCTCCTGCTGCACGCCCCCGGCCCCGACCAGAGCCGCTTCCTGGAGCAGTTCGGCGCCGACGTCCTCCCACTGCTGCGCGAGCGCCTGCGGTAGCCAGGGGCGTATCCGTGGGCAGCCGCCGGGGTAGATCTCCGTGCATGGGGATCGTCCGAAACGTCACCACCACCGCCCGCACCGCGCGATCGGTGGCGCGCCATCAGCACCTGCTGCGCAAGCCCGAGAGCCGCAAGGAAGGGCTGACCGCGATCGCCGCCGAGGTCGGGCACGAGCCGCTGAAGGCCGCCGCGCAGGGCGCGGCGGTCGCCGGGAGCGCCCGGCTCGTCGCCGCCGG
>JAOPZL010000230.1 GCA_025964175.1 Solirubrobacterales bacterium | reverse complement strand
ACCGCGCACTCGGCTGGGCGCTGAAGCTCCAGGGCGCGGCGGAGGCCGCTTCGGGGGCGAAGGCCGCGACCGTCGCCGCCTCCGCGGCGGTGCTGGTCGGGGGCGGAGCGGTCACCGTCCACGAGGTCGCCCACGCGCCGGCCCGGGCGGCGGCACTCCATGCGCGCGTGTCCGCCGCGACCCCAGGGTCGGCGAACCGACGCCCACCGACGGCCACCACCGCGCTGCACACGACGTCCGGGCCCCCGGCGGCGACGTCACGCGCCAGCACGACCTCCGGGCGCGCGGTCTCCGCGCCGTGGACCGCGAGGGGGCCCGAGTTCGGCGTCGACGGCGAGTTCTCCGCGGTGACCGCCTACGGGATCCCGGCCTTCGAGTTCGCCACCGCGGAGCCTGAGGCCGGGCGCTCCGCCGAGTTCCGCACCGCGCCTGCGGGCCCGCCGCCCACGTCGGAGTTCGCGGCGCCGGCCTCCGCGCCGGCGATCGCGTCGCCCGAGCGCGCGCCGGCATCGCGCGAACGCGCGCCGGTCCACCGCCGCCATGCCCGGCGATCGACCCTGACGCGGACGTCGTCGACGACCACGACGACCCCGGTTGAAGCCGGTTCCACCCCCGATTCAGCCCCGGCCGGACCGGTCGCGAACGAGTTTGCAAAATCCGCAGGGGCGAACGCCGTCGGGGGAAGTGCCAGCACACGGCAGGAATTCCCCGCCGGGGCGGCGACGGGCGAGTTCGGCGGGGGCTGATCGCGGTGCGATGCCGTCCACCCCGGCACATACATTCCCGCTCGTCCCGTCATCGTCCCGTCACGGGAGCTGCGATGCCCCTCTGCTTCATCGAACCGCAAGATGCCATTCGCGTTGTCGCCGAGTCCATCGGCCGCGAAGCACGCCGTCAGCTCGTCGGTGAGGTCGTGCGTGCCTGGGTCGACGAGATCCCCGAGCGGGAGCTCGAGCGCCACTACGCGCAGGCCATCGCCGAGTTGGACGAGCACGACCTGTCGATGCTCGCCGCCTGGCACGCCTCACTGGAGGTCGGCACGCCGATCGCCAACCGGGAGTTCCTCGTCGGCGCGTTCCACAGCCTGGGCGACAACCGTCGCGAGGCCCTCAAGATCGCCGCGGGCTTCAAGGGCGAGGAGGCCTTCGACGCCGGCGTCGCCGAGGAGCAGGCGCTCCAGACCGTGCTGCCGACGCTCAGCCGCGAGCGCGCCATGATCCTCGCGAACGAGTGCCTCGAGCTCTACCTCTGGGACCGCCTCGGCTCCGACAACTGAGACGACGAAGCGGCCGCACCGGGCGGCCGCTTCGCGTTGCTTGGTGAACTGCGGGGTGAGCGTCAGCTCGCCGGTGTGTCGGTCTCGGAGCCCGTCGTGGGCTCGTCGTCGGCCAGGATCCGGTAGAGCGCGCGCCGCGCCTCCGCCAGGACCTCGCGGGCCTTGGCGACCTGCGCCGCGTTGCCCGCCTGGAGGACCTGGATCGTCGCGGCGCCGACCTGCCCGACGAGGTCGCGCAGCTCGAACGCGCCTTCGCGCACCGAGCCGGCGACCTGCTCCCACGGCACACCGAGCTTCTCCCGGTTCGACTCGACGTGGGCGCGGCCCGCGTCGGTCAGCTCGAAGAGCTTGCGGCCGTCGATCTCCTTGGACAGCACGAGCTGCTCGTCCTCGAGCTGGGCGAGTGCGGGGTAGACCGAGCCGGGGCTCGGCCGCCACGCGCCGTCGCTGCGTTGCTCGATCTCCTGCATGAGGCCGTAGCCGTTGCTCGGCTCCTCCTCGAGCAGGAGGAGCAGGGCGGCGCGGACGTCGCCGCGGCGCATCCGCCCCCGCCGGCCGCCGAAGCCGCCGGGTCCGCCACCGAACCCACCTCCGGGTCCGCCGGGGCCGAAGCCGAAGGGCGGTCCGCCCCAGGGTCCCCGGCCGGGCCCGCCGCGGCCGTGGCCGCCGTGACGTCCGCGTCCGCCGCCGCGGTGACCGCCAGGACCTTCGGGGTCGCCCTCTCCGCCGCCGCCCATCATCAGCCACTCGTCGATCCGCGGACCGCAGTGCCCCTTCATGTGCATCGCGTGCATGGAATGCTCCTTCTTTTGAGTATCGCGATGCAGTAACGATATATCGCTAACCGTCGGTTTGTCAACGTCAGGGCACGCCAAGGCCAACCGGCGCAGGCGGATCGAGCTCGAGGTCGATGCGGGGGCGGGCTTGCGCCACGCCGACGTCCGCGGCGCCGACCTCGATCAGACGCGTCGGAGCACGTCGTAGCGCCCGACGCCGGCGCGGCCATCCACGCGGAAGCGGAAGAAGGAGCAGTCCAGGCGCAGGCGGCCGAGGTCCAGCGACGTGCCGCACACCAGCTCGCCGGCTCCGCGACGGGCGTAGTCCTCCTCGTCGGCCGGCCACAGCTCCCAGCCGGTGCGGCGCTGGCGCCCGTCCTCGTCGTACGTGGTCGACAGCAGCGGCTCCTCGATCTCGACCGGGAGCAGCGGCGCGCCCTCGAGGACGACGGCGCAGATCGCGTCGCCGCCGTGGTCCTTGGCCTTCGCGTCGCGGAACGCGCTGATGAGGACGGCGGAGTCGGCGGCGATCCACGCGCCGATCGTGCGGGCCATCGAGAGGCGGTCCCAATCGGGCGAGCCCCACTGGTGGCCGTGCTGGCCGAGGCAGTCGACGGCGATCTCGCGCTCGCCGACGCGCACGGTCCCCCGCACGCGGCACAGCTGCTCGTAGCCGGTCATGCCGCCGCCCTCGATCGCCACCGGGGATCCGACCGCCTCGAACTCCAGGGCGAAGCCCCCGTCCGCGGCCGCGTCGAAGGCCACGGTCCACCGCTCCAGCGGCTGCACGACGGTCGTCGTCACGCCGCCGGCGTCGATCGCCTCCCACGCCGTCGAGGGGAGTGCGACGCCGCCCTCGGCGCGCGCGGCCACGGTCGCGTGGCCGGCGAAGAGGACGGCGAGGCCGCTGCCCGCACCGTCGGCGATCCCCGCGCGGGCCATGCCGAACAGCCCGACGGCGTCGTCGCCGAAGGAGAACGTGACGGCGTCGGAGAAGCCCGCGCCGTCCGCGGGGCGGGGGTCCTCGAGCCCGGCGTCGATGCTCACGGCAGCCGGTCCTGCCGGCGCTCCGTGGCGGACCCCTCGACGTCGTAGTCCTGTCGGGGTGCGCGGTCCGTGCCGCCCATCCGGCCGCCGGACATGCGGCCGATGCCCCAGCTCGTCGCCGAGGCGGCCATCCGCGTGGCGACGTTGGCCAGCGCCACACGGCGGATGATCGCCCGCGTCGGCGGCAGCAGGAAGAGGATCCCGAAGACGTCGGTGATGAAGCCCGGCGTCAGCAGCAGCGCGCCGCCGAAGACGACCAGCACGCCGTCGAGCACCTCGCGCGTGGGCACGCGTCCCTCGCTGACCGCGGCGTTGAAGCGGCGCCACGCGGCGCGGCCCTGGGTGCGCATGAGGATCGACCCGAGGATGGAGTCGGCGATGAGGATCGCGATCGTCGGCAGCACCCCGATCGCCTGGCCGACCTGGATGATCACGTAGAGCTCCGCGATCGGGACGACGATGAAGAGGATGAAGAGCAGGATCAGGGGCATCGCAACCACCTCTGAGACTAGAGATGCAGGGGGTACACTGACCACATGCCCACCGTCGAAGATGTCGAAGAGGCCCTGGCGAACGTCATCGACCCCGAACTGGGGCTGGACTTCGTCGAGCTCGGGCTGATCTACGGGGTCGAGGTCAACGAGGGCAACGTGCACGTCACGTTCACGCTGACCACCCCCGGCTGCCCGATCGGGCCCCAGGTCACCGAGCAGATCGAGGAGTTCGTCGGGGAGCTGCCCGACGTCGAGCTCGTCGAGTCGACGATGACCTTCACGCCCCCGTGGTCGCCGGAGCGGATGTCCGAAGACGCGAAGTTCGCGCTCGGCTTCTAGCGCCGCCTCACTATCCTGGCGCTCGATGCGCTGGGTCGCCTTCGTACTGCTAGCGGCGATCTTCGTCGTCCCCGGGTCTGCGCAGGCCGCACGGACCGGCCGGCTGCTCGTCACCGTGAAGCCGCCGGTCCACGGGACCGCCGTCGCCGCCTCGGCCACCGCGATCGCCGCGACCGCGCGTGCGGTCACCGCCGGCCACACCGTGCCGCAGGTCCACCTGGTGACCGTCGCACCCCGACCGGGCGAGTCGCTGCGCGCCCTGGCCAAGCGCCTGCGCCGCGATCCGCGCGTGGCCGGTGTCAGCGCCGAGCATCGCGCGACCACCCGGCTGGTCCCCAACGACCCGGCCTTCACCGTCGCCGATCCAGTTGCCACGACGGGTGAGCCGCTGGAGTGGTGGGGGATCCGCTCCCACTTCCCCGAGGCGTGGGATCGGGCCGACGGCGACAGCGTCGACGTGGCGATCATCGACCAGGGCGTCGACGGCACGCACCCCGAGCTCAGCGGCAAGATCCGCGCGGTCAACGACCTCGACGCGTCCCGCCGCGACGGGCCGCCGACGGTCGACGAGAGCGGCCACGGCACGCACGTCGCCGCCCTGGCGTGCGGACAGCCGGGCAACGGACAGGGCATCGCCGGCGCGGGCTTGAACTGCGGGCTGATCGTCGAGAAGTCCGACCTGACCGACTCGTCGGTGATCGCCGCGATCATCGACGCCACCGACCGGGGAGCGGGCGTGATCTCGATGTCGATCGGCACCGACGATCGGGCCCGTCCGCCGCAGGCGATGGTCGACGCCGTCGACTACGCCTACGACCACGGCGTCGTCCTCGTCGCCGCCGCCTCCGACCACCCGGTCCGGGAGCAGGGCGACCCGGCCAACATCCTGCAGCCGCGCGGGACGGGCTCCGACCTCACCGCCGGCAAGGGCCTGACCGTGACCGCCGCCGACTTCCTCGGCGGCCGCGCGAGCTTCGCAGGCCACGGCTCGCAGATCTCGATCGCCGCCTACGGCGCCTTCGGGCGCAACGGCGCGGCGGGCCACGACGGCATCGTCTCCGCCTTCCCGCCGCAGGCCCAGCGCCCGCAGATCGAGATCGGGGGCATCGCCAAGCCGTGCCTCTGCGTGACCTCCCTGCTCCCCGGACCCGCTCGCTACGCGTTCCTCGAGGGCACCTCGATGGCGACCCCGATCGTCGCCGGGGCGGCCGCGCTGGTCCGCGACGCCAACCCCGACCTCGGTCCCGACGACGTGATCGGCGTGCTCAAGCAGAGCGCGCAGCGTGAGCCGGGCCAGGGGTGGTCCCCGGAGGTGGGCTGGGGCATCGTCGACGCCCGCGCCGCCGTCGATCTCGCGCTGACGCTGGACCGCCGCGCCCCGACCTCCTCGGTCTCGGCGCCGTCGGTCTCCAGCGGGACGTCGACCACGCTGCGTCTCTCCTCGGTCGACACCGCCGCGCCCGGTGTCCCCGTCTCCGGCGTCAGGCAGGTCCGCGTCTACGCGACGTCCGGCCACGGCCGGGCGCGCCAGATCGCGACCACGGCCGCCGGGTCGCTGCGCGTCCCCGTCCTGCGCGGGCACCGCTACACGTTCTACACCCGTGCCGTCGACAACGCCGGCAACGTCGAGCGTCGGCCGCGGACCCCCGACGCGCACACGCGCGTCGTGCGCGACCAGGCTCGCTAGACCGGAGAGGGCGTCGGCAGCGGCGCGTCGGCGCCGGCGGGATCGAGCTCGCGCGCCCGCCGCACGAGCTCGTCGAGCTGGCCGGTGATGCCGTCGGCGATGAGGTCGATGTCGGGGAGCGCGTCGAGGTCGCCGAGCAGGCCGAAGTTCACGGCGCCGTTGTAGGACATGATCGCGATCGCCAGCCCGTGGCGCTTGGGCAGGAACGCGATCGGGAACGCGTCGAGCAGCTCGCGGCCGCAGACGTAGAGCGGCAGCTGCGGGCCGGGCACGTTCGTCACGATCATGTTGAACAGGCGCGTGGAGAACTGCAGCCGCGAGGCCTGGGCCAGCAGCGTCGGCGGTGCGAAGTCCTGGACGCCGGCGATCACCTCGGCGCCGAGCGCCTGCTTGGACTCCTTCAGCCCGTCCATCGCCTGCTTGACCGTGTGCAGGCGGATGACCGGGTCCTCGACGTACACGGGCAGCGGCCCGCGCATCACGACGATCCGGTTGCCGAGCTGGCCCTTCTCGTCCTCGGCACGGATCGAGACGGGGACGAGCGCGCGCAGCTCGAGTCCCTCGGTGCGCACGCCGCGCGAGCGCAGCCAGTCGCGCAGCGCGCCGGCGACGACGGACAGGACGACGTCGTTGACCGTCGTCCCGAACGCCGACTTCACCACGCGCAGGTCGTCGAGGCGGTTGCGGACGATCGCGAAGCGCCGGTGCGGCCCGATCTCGACGTTCAGCGGGGTCGCGGGCGCGGGGTTCAGCCCGGCCCACGCGATGTCGCCGACCCCTTCCAGCGCGTCGCGGCCGGCGGCCAGCGTGCGCTCGGGGTGGGCGGCGGCGCGCACCCCGCGCTCGGTGACCGCCAGCGCCGTGCGCACGAGGCCGCGCGCGCCCTTGATCATCAGCTCCGCGCCGTTGGGCTCGCGCTGGGCGCTCCACGGCTCGCCCGAGCTCTCGACCTCGCGCGGCACGGGCGTGATGTCGAACAGCGCGGTGACGAGGTCGACGCCGGCGATCCCGTCGATCAGCGCGTGGTGGTTCTTGGAGATCAGCGCCCAGCGGCCGTCGTGCAGGCCCTCGACGATCCACATCTCCCACAGCGGCTTGGAGCGATCCAGCTGCTGGGAGAAGACGCGCGAGACGAGGTTGAGCAGCTGCTCCTCGGAGCCGGGGCGCGGGAGCGCGGTCTGGCGCAGGTGGTAGCCGAGCTCGAAGGTCGGGTCGTCGACCCACAGCGGCCGGCCGCTGCCCAGCGGCGGCGTCGCGAGCTTCTGGCGGTAGCGCGGAACGAGGTGCAGGCGGCCGCGCAGGAGGTCGGCGATGTCGGCGAAGGCGGGGACCGGACCATCGAAGATCGTCACGCCGCCGATGTGCATGTGCGACGTCGGCCCTTCCTGCGCGAGGAAGGACACGTCCACCGCGCTGAGCCGGTCCCCGTGCTTCTGCATGTCCTCTCGCGACACTACAGATCGGGACGCCCGACTACGCTGGACGGGCATGACGAGCACCAACCCAGCCACCCCGAAGCTGCTGTTCTGGGCGCTGGGGGTGCAGCTCGTGTTCGGCGGGCTGCTCGTCTGGCAGGCCTCGACCGGCTTCTCCCTCTTCCGCTCCGGCGACGACACCCCGTCCGCGCCGAAGTCGGCGCCCGCGCCCGCCGGCGCCGGCGCCCCCGCTG
>JAOPZL010000298.1 GCA_025964175.1 Solirubrobacterales bacterium | reverse complement strand
GTCGCGCTCCTGCTCGTCCTGCCCGGCGCGGAGCCGAGCGTCGCCGACGCCACGCGGCTCGCGCTCGCCGCTCCCACCGCCCCGGCTCCCGGTGCCGGTCGGCAGCCGGGGACGCTGAAGGCCTCGGTCTCCGGCATCGCCTTCCCGACCTGGCCGGGCTGGCGCGTGGTCGGCCAGCGCGCTGCGGACGTCGCGGGCCGGCCGGCGCGCAGCGTCGTCTACGAGGACGCCGCCGGCCACCGCGTCGGCTACGCGATCGTCTCGGGCAAGGCGCTCGACCTGCCCGACGGGCAGCACCATCGCGTGGGGGGCACGGAGCTGGTCAGCTACCGCGACGGCGCGACGACCGTGGTGACGTGGCGGGTCGAGGGGCACACCTGCGTGCTCGCCACGCAGGACGCCGTCCCGGTCGACCGGCTCGTCCGCTTCGCCACGACCACCTACTGAGGGAAGCGGCCGGCGCCGGCGCGGCGCCCGTCAGCGCCGCCCGACATCACATCCACGGAAGCTGAGAGGGTACGGGTCACTTTGAGCGCTCCCAGATGAACGACCCGACGAACCGGCCGATCCAGGTCGTCATCCGCGACCGGGGACTGGAGCGCGAGCGCGCGCTGGTCTTCTTCCGCGTCCTCCTGCTGATCCCGCACCTCGCCTGGCTCGCCCTGTGGGGCATCGTGATCGTCCTCGGCCTGCCGGTCCTGTGGGTGGCGGCGCTGGCCACCGGAACCGCGCCGGTCGGCATGCGCCGCTTCTACACGGCGTACGTGCGGTACTACGCGCGGGTCTGGGCGTACGGAACCTATGCGACCGACGTGTTCCCGCAGTTCGACACGAAGGCGGACTATCCGGTCGACATCGAGATCGCCCCGGCGGATCGCCAGTCGCGCTGGTCGATCCTGTTCCGCCTGTTCCTGTTCCTGCCGCCGTGGCTCCTCTCCCTTGCGCTGGCCGGGGGCAACGTGTCCATCGGGACCATCACGCGGTCCGGCGACTCGTCGTTGGACTCCGGCGTGAGCGGCGGCATCGGCGTGCTCACCGTCATCTGGTTCCTCGGGTGGTTCGCCTGCATGGCGAAAGGGCGCATGCCCCAGGGGATGCGCGACCTGGCGGTCTACGCGATCGGCTACGCCGCGCAGGTCTGGGGCTACCTCTTCCTGCTCACGGCGCGCTTCCCCGACTCGACGCCGGCGCTGTCGCGGCCGCTGCCCCAGCCGCCGCATCCGGTGCGTGCCGAGCTGGAGGACGACCTGCGGCGCACCCGCCTGACCGTGCTGTTCCGCGCCCTGCTGTTCCTGCCCCATCTCGTGTGGCTGGTGCTGTGGGGGATCGCCGTCTGCTTCGCCGTGATTGCGAACTGGTTCGTGACGCTGATCGCGGGCCGCTCACCCGCCGCGCTGCATCGGTTCCTTGCGGCCTATGTCCGGTACTACGCGCACGTGTCGGCTTTCGTCTCGCTCGTCGCCAACCCGTTCCCCGGGTTCGTCGGCGCGGTCGACAGCTATCCGTTCATCGTGCGCATCGACCCGCGTGAGCGCCAGAACCGGTGGATCACCGGCTTCCGCGTGATCCTCGCCATCCCGATGATCCTCCTGTCGTCGGCGATCTCGGCTGCGGCGACCATCGCGCTGGTCGGGGCGTGGATCTTCTCGTTGATCATGGGCCGCGTGCCCCGCGGTCTGCGCGATCTCAACGCGTTCAACGTGCGCTACACGGCGCAGTACTGGTCCTACCTCCTGCTGCTCACCGATCGCTACCCCTACAGCGGGCCGACGCTGGAGACCGCTTCGGTCGACGACGCGGTGATGCCGGATCCGCCGGCGTCGTCGTCGGCCTGGGGTGCGCCGTCGCCACTGGAGCCGCCGACCTGGCCGGGCGTTTCGGAGTGGCTCCCGCCGCGGGCGCCCGACCCGACCGACCGCTGACCATGAACGCGATGGCGAGGACGGGCCGCCGCGTCGCGATGGCGCTCGTCATCCTCGTGGTGCTCGTCGCCGCGGTCGTCGCGGCGACGCAGCTGTGGCCGACGATCGTCCCCACCGGTCTCGCGCACCCGCACGTCGACGTCAACGCGACGTTCGGAGCGGGCAAGACGGCCGAGGCGGAGTCCTTCGAGGCGTTCATCCGGGTGACGACGATCCTCAGCCAGCTGGTGCTGGTGTCCGCGCTCGGGCTGTACGCGTGGAGGGGGACGCGGTTCATGCGCGACTCCGCCGCGGGACCGATCGGCACCGGCTTCCTGCTCGGGATGCTCGGGCTGGGCATCGTCTGGCTCGTCCAGCTGCCGTTCACGATCGCCGAGCTGTGGTGGCTCAGGCGCCACGACGTGATCGACGTCGGCTACGTCGAGGCGCTCGTCCAGGGCTTCCTCGGGCTCGGCGGGACGTTCCTGACGATCTGCGCGGCGCTGCTCATCGCGATGGGGCTCGCCCGGCTGGTGCGCGGCGCATGGTGGATCCCGGCGGCGGCGATCTTCGTCGCCCTGTTCACGGGACTGCTGTTCATCTCGCCCTACCTGACCTCCAACACGCGCGACCCGACGCCGTGGCAGCAGGCGACGGCGGTGAAGCTGATGCGGGTCGAGGGCGTGAATCCCGCGACGAAGGTCAGCGTCGAGCGGGTCCACTCCTACACCAGCCAGCCCAACGCCTACGTGACGGGCCTGGGCTCCAGCCAGCAGGTGTTCCTGTGGGACACGCTCGCCGACCGCTTCCCGCGCGGGCAGGTGCGCGTCGTCCTCGCGCACGAGATCGGCCACCTGGCGCACCGCCATCTGTCCAAGCAGATCGGCTGGTTCGCGCTGACGATCCTGCCGATCGCGCTGCTGATCGCGCTCGTCGTGCGGCGCCGGGGCGGGATGGCGATGGCCGCGGCGGTGCCGCTGGCGCTGTTCGTCTTCGTCGTGGCCAACCTGGTCCTGACGCCGCTGAACTCCGCGGTCAGCCGGCGCTACGAGGCCGAGGCCGACTGGACGGCGCTGCGGGCGACGCGCGACCCCGAGGCGATGCAGCGGCTGTTCGTGAACTTCACCCGCACCGCGCTCGCCGACCCCGACCCGCCGGGCTGGTGGCACGTGATCTACGACAGCCACCCCAGCGGCCGGGAGCGGGTCCAGATGGCGCGGGAGTGGGCGGCGCGCAACGGGGTGACGATCCCCGGGCCGTGACCCGCAACGACCGAGGGCCCGGCGGATGCCGGGCCCTCGAGCGCTGCTGAGATGCGGTTCAGGAAGCCGAAGCGGCTTACATCATCCCCGACATGTCGGGCATGCCGCCGCCACCGCCGCCGCCATCGTTGGCGTCGGGGACCTCGGCGACGATCGCCTCGGTGGTGAGGATGTTCTTGGCGATCGAGGCTGCGTTCTGCAGCGCCGAGCGCGTCACCATCGCGGGATCGATGACGCCGGCCTTGACCAGGTCGACGATCTCGCCCGTGGCCGCGTTCAGGCCCTCGTTGCCGGAGGCCTTGCGGACGTCGTTGACGACGACCGAGCCTTCGAGGCCGGCGTTCTCGCTGATCTGACGGAGCGGCTCCTCGAGCGCGCGGAGCACGATCTTGGCGCCGGTCTGCTCGTCACCCTCGAAGGCGTCGGCCGTGACCGAGGCCGCCGCGCGGATGAGCGCGACGCCGCCGCCGGGGACGATGCCCTCTTCGAGCGCCGCGCGAGTCGCCTGGAGGGCGTCCTCGACACGGTGCTTCTTCTCCTGGACCTCGGTCTCGGTGGCCGCGCCGACCTTGACGACGGCGACACCGCCCGAGAGCTTGGCCAGGCGCTCCTGGAGCTTCTCGCGATCGAAGTCGGAGTCGGTGTTCTCGACCTCGGCCTTGATCTGGTTGATGCGGCCCTTGATCGCAGCCGTGTCACCGGCACCGTCGACGATGGTCGTCGTGTCCTTGGTGACGACGACGCGACGGGCACGGCCCAGCTGGGACACCGTGGTGTTCTCGAGCTTCAGGCCCATCTCCTCGGTGATGACCTCGCCACCGGTGAGGATCGCGATGTCCTCGAGCATGCGCTTGCGACGGTCGCCGAAGCCCGGCGCCTTCACGGCGACAC
>JAOPZL010000210.1 GCA_025964175.1 Solirubrobacterales bacterium | reverse complement strand
GCGCTCGCGCAGCGGCCGCGGGAGCGCGCGGGGATGCACGAGCGCGGGGAGCAGCGCCTCGAGCGTCCCCGGGGCCGGATGGGCGGAGCGCTGCCGCGAGCCGTCGGGGTTGAGCAGGCGGGGCGCGAACAGGGCGTCGCTGCTCGCCGGGAGCGCGGCGAGACGGGTGAGGCCGTCGTCGAGCAGCTCGACGTCGGGGTTGAGGAGGACGGTCGTCTCGGTGCGCACGCGCGCGACCCCGGCGTCGTTGGCCGCGCCGAACCCGGGGTTGCCGTCGAGGACGATCAGCTCAGCGCCCCATGCCGCGGCGATCTGCGGCCCGTCGTCGCCGGAGCCGCTGTCGACGCAGATCACCGGCGGGCGCTGGGGGAGGTGGGCGTCGATCGACGCGAGCAGGCGCGCGAGATCGGCGGCGGAGTCGTGCAGGGCGACGACGATGGTGAAGGTCACGGCCCGGCCACCGCTCGCTCGATCGAGGCGTGCACGCCGCGCGCGCAGGCGTCCCAGGTCAGCGGGGCGATCGCGGCGCGGCCCTCGGAGACGAGCTGGCCGCGCAGGCCCGGCTCGCCGGCGACCCGCAGCAGTGCCGCCGCCAGCGCGGCGCCGTCGCCGGGCGGGAAGCGCAGCGCTCCCGTGGCGAGCGTCTCGTCGTAGACGGGGAGGTCGGAGACGATCGGCGGGACGCCCGCGGCCAGCGCCTCCAGCGGCGTGAGCCCGAACCCCTCGCTCCACGACGCGCTGACGAGCGCGAGCGCCCCGCGCAGCAGCGCGTCGAGCTCCGTGGGCGCGACCGCCCCGAGCACGTGCACCCCGGACTGTCCGGTCAGCCGCGGGGCCAACCGCCCGGCCCCGGCGAACACGAGGTCGGCCTCCAGCCCGGCGGCGCGAGCCCGGGCGAACGCGCCGGCGACGAGCTCGGGCGCCTTGCGCGGCTCGAGCGCGCCGATCACGAGCACGTACGCCCGCCCCAGAGGGAGGTTCGCGCCGCCGGCCGCGCCCTCCGAGGCAGCCGCCCCGGCGCCCGCTCCCTCCAGCACCACGTCCACCCGCTGCGCGTCGAGCTCCCACCGCCGCACGGCCACCTCGCGCGTCGCCGCCGACACCGCGATCACGCGGGCCGCCCGCCGCGCCAGCCGATCCAGGCGTCCCGCTCGGTGCCAGGCGCGCTCGTAGGCGGTGAAGTCCTGGGGGCGCTCCTCGAAGGAGAGGTCGTGGACGGTCAGGACGAGCGGCGCGGAGCCGTTCAGCCCGATCGGCGCGGGCGCCGGCATCCAGACCGCGTCCAGCCCGCCCCCGGCCAGCCGCTCCAGCGTCGGACGGCCCGCCCCGAAGATGACGCGCCCCGGCAGCGCCGTGCGCACCAGCTCGACTCCCGGGACGGCCGCGATCGGATCGCGCCCCGGCACCACCGCGACGAGCTCGTCGCCGGGGAACAGCCGCCCCAGCGCCTCGAGCGTGCGCTGCGTGTAGCGGGCGACGCCCCGACCCTCCGGGAGATGCCGGGCGTCGACGGCGATCCGCATGCCGCGGAAGTTATCTCTCGGAGGCGCGAGCCAGCTTCGCGTACGCCGCGAGCGCCGGCTTGGAGATCGGCTCGCCGGCCGGGTCGGCGGGGTTCAGCCGTCGCAGGCCCGACCAGTCGAACAGGTTGATCGAGCCGTCGGTGCCGTCGGATGACAGCCACGTCGACCAGACGACCGAGTTGATGCGCCAGGCCTTGCGCTTGGCGATCAGCGCCTTGTACGCGGCGGTCAGCTTGCTGGCCTGGCCCGCCCGCGTGGTGGAGAAGTCGGCGATGTCGGTGGCCGGGCCGCCCTGGGCCGACGCCCACGTCATCTCCGAGATGTCGATCGGCTTCCTCGCATCGCCGTTGCGCGCCATCACCTGGCGGTTGAGCCCGACGATCTTGAGGACGTTGGAGACGCGCGCCGAGAACGGGTGGGTCGCGGCGATGTCGAACATCGAGCCCTTCAACCCGGCCTTGTAGGCCGCGGCCAGCGCGGTCCACGAGGCGTTGCCGAAGCCGCACAGGATGATCCTCGACTGCGGGTCGGCCCGCTTGATCGCGGTGCGCGCGGCCTTGAGCAGCGCGACGTAGCCCTTCCCGAACGGCGTCGGCGACGACCAGTAGCGGTCGAGGTTCGGCTCGTTCCAGATCTGCCAGTCGTGCTGGGGGGAGACCGGGACCTCGGGATGCTCGCTCCAGAAGGTTCCCGACGGGCCGTAACGGGCGACGAGCAGCTTCATGAACGCGGCGAAGTCCTGCGGGTCCTTCGGCGGCGAGGCCATGTCCGACGGCACGATCCGTGCCCAGGCCGGGGTCCGCAGCACGACGGGCACGACGCGCATCCCGTTCTTGGCCGCTTCGCCGATGATGCGGTCGAGGCCGGCCGTGGCGAGCGGCCCGTCCTGCGTCGGCTGCAGATCGGCCCAGTAGACGACCGGGCGCACGGTCTCCACGCCGCTGGCCTTCATCAGCGCGAACTCGTGCGCGAGCGACGCGTCGTCGCGGGTCATGAGCGCGCCGTCGGTCATGACGCCGAAGAAGCCGTGCGGCACGGAGCGGGCCTGGGCGGTCGCGGGCAGCAGGGCGAACAGCGCGAGCAGAAGTGGGATGGTCCGGCGCATGAGGGTCGACACCGTAGCGGTCTGGGGGGCTGCCGCCGGGCGGCTCTCATAGACTCGCGTCCGATGGAGCGCCGGGTCGCCCTCATACACGACTTCCTGCTTGATGTCCGCGGTGCCGAGCGCACCTTCGCGGCGTTGGCCGACCTGTACCCGCAGGCCGATCTGTTCACGGCGGTGTACGACCCGCGGGGGACGGAAGGACGATTCGCGCATCGCAACGTGAACACGTCGTTCCTGCAGCGGTTGCGGCCGACGTCGCGCACGTTCCGCCCGCTGCTGCCCTTCTACCCCTACGCGATGGAGGCCCTGGACCTCTCGGGCTACGACCTCGTGCTGTCGTCCTCGAGCGCCTGGGCGCACGGCGTGATCGTCGATCCCGACGCGGTTCACGTCTGCTACTGCCACAACCCGTTCCGCTACGCCTGGAACGCGCGCGACGAGACGCTCGACCAGCGCGGCGGCCTGCAGAAGACGGCGCTGCGGATGGTCTTCCAGCGCTGGCGCCAGTGGGACTGGATCGCCGCGCAGCGCGTCGACCGCTACATCGCCAACTCCGAGACGACGCGCCGCCGGATCCGCCGCTACTTCGGCCGCGAGTCCGACGTCGTCTACCCGCCCGTGGAGACGTCGCGCTTCACGCCCGGCCCGGTCAGCGACTTCTACGTCGTGCTGTCGGAGTTGATGCCGCACAAGCGCATCCACCAGGCGGTCGAGGCCTTCAACCGCCTGCGGATGCCGCTGGTGGTGGTCGGCAACGGGCCGGACGCGCGGCGCCTGCGCCGGATGGCCGGGCCGACGATCTCCTTCGCCGGCCGCGTCTCCGACCAGCGTGCCGCCGAGCTGCTGTCGGCCTCGCGGGCGCTGATCGTCACCGCCACGGAGGAGTTCGGGATCGCCGCCGTCGAGGCGCAGGCCGCGGGCCGGCCGGTCATCGCGCTGGCCGAGGGCGGCGTGCGCGAGACCGTGCAGGACGGCCTCACCGGGACCTTCTACGACACGCCGGATCCCGGCGCGCTGGTCGAGGCCGTGCTGCGCTTCGACACGCTCGCCGTCGACCCCGAGCTGTGCGTCGCCAACGCGAACCGCTTCGACGTCGCCCACTTCCGCCACGGGATCCGCGCGGTGGTCGAGGAGGCCTGCGACGACGAACGGCCGCCGCGCGCCGACCCGCGCCGGGTGCGCCCGCGCGGCCTCTCGTCGCGGCTGGTCGTCCCGGGCGCTTGAGCGCGGAGGGCCCGCGGCGGAGGCTCGCGTTCCGGGCGCGCACCGGCCGGGGGCGTGTCCACGCGGTGGTCGGGGGCTCGTGATGTCGGGGATCGCCGCCGT
>JAOPZL010000149.1 GCA_025964175.1 Solirubrobacterales bacterium | reverse complement strand
CGCGGTCGCGGTGGCGCTGGACGACGGGCACGGCGGCGCGCTGATCATCGCCCGCGTCGGCGAGCCGCTGGACGAGGCCGAGCTGACCCTGCTGCGCGGCATGGCCCGCGCGCTCGCGCAGGCGCTGCAGCTGCTGGGCGCGGTCGAGGCCGAGCGCGGCCTGCGCCAGCGCTCCGAGCAGCAGGCCCGCGACAACGCCCGCCTGCTCGGCATGCACCGTGAGCGCCAGCGGCTGCTGGAGGCGCTGGGCACGATCCAGCGCTCGATCTCGCATCGCGCGCCGCTGCAGGACATCCTGCGCGCGATCGTCGGGACCACGGGCGAGCTGCTGCACGATCCGAACGCCGACCTGATGATCGGCGAGCCCGACGACGCCGTCGCCGGCCGCGCGATGGCCGAGAACCGGCTCGTCGTCGTCGAGCGCGCCGGTGCCGCCATGGCCGCTCCGGTCCACGAGCAGGGCGAGGTCATCGGGGCGCTGCTGGTCACGTCGGACGTGCCCGACCGCACCTACTCCCGCTCGGAGCAGGGGATCCTGCTGGCCCTCGCCGAGCATGCCTCGCTGGCGCTGACCGACGCCAAGACGGTCGGCGCGATGGTCCACCAGGCGCTGCACGACTCGCTCACCGGCCTGCCCAACCGCGCGCTCTTCCTCGATCGCCTCGCGCACGCGCTCGCCCGGCGCGGCACCGGCGGCGGCGAGGTCAGCGTCCTGTTCTGCGATCTGGACCGCTTCAAGACGATCAACGACTCGCTCGGCCATGAGGCCGGCGACGAGCTGCTCATCTCCGTCGCCCAGCGCGTCCTCGGCTGCCTGCGCGGATCGGACACCGCCGCGCGCCTGGGCGGCGACGAATTCGTCGTCCTGCTGGAGGACGTGCTGTCCACCGGCGAGGCGATCGCGGTCGCCGATCGCATCGCCGACGCCTTCCGCACCCCCTTCTCGATCGTCGGCCGCGAGGTCTACGTCAGCGCCTCCATCGGCATCGTCCGCGGGCACACCGCGGCGGAGGAGCTGCTGCGCAACGCCGACGTCGCGATGTACCGCGCCAAGGCGGAGGGCAGCGGCCGCTACGCCGTGTTCGAGCCGTCGATGCGCGCGGAGGTGCTGGAGCGCCTGGAGCTCGAGGCCGACCTGCGCCGAGCCCAGGAGCGGGGCGAGCTCGAGGTCCACTACCAGCCGATCGTCGCGCTGGTCGACGGCGAGCTGGCCGGCTTCGAGGCGCTCGCGCGCTGGCGCCATCCGCGGCGCGGGCTCGTCCCGCCTCCGGCGTTCATCCCGGTCGCCGAGGAGAGCGACCTGATCCACGACCTCGGGCGCTTCGTGCTGGAGACCGCGTGCCGCCAGGCCGCTCAGTGGGACGCGCGCGCGATCACGGTGAACCTCTCGGGCCGCCAGCTCGAGCGGGCCGACCTCGTCGACCAGGTCGCCGCGGCGCTGGACGACAGCGGCCTGGAGCCGAACCGCCTCGTGCTCGAGATCACCGAGACCGTCCTCATGCACGACACCGAGGCGACGATCGAGCGCCTCGCCGCGCTCAAGCGGCTGGGCGTGCGGCTGGCGGTCGACGACTTCGGCACCGGGTACTCGTCGCTGCGCTACCTGAGCCGCTTCCCGATCGACCTGCTGAAGATGGCCAAGCCGTTCGTCGACGGGGTCTCCACCCCGCAGGGCGCGGCGCTGGCCCGCACGATCGTGGACCTCGGGGCGTCGCTCGGGCTGGCGATCATCGCCGAGGGGATCGAGCAGGGCGTGCAGCTCGCGCAGCTACGGCGGCTGGGCTGCCAGTACGGGCAGGGCTACCTGTTCGCCCGGCCGCTCACGATCGAGAAGGTGGGCGCGCTGCACGACAGCCTGCTGGCCGACAGCGCCGCCGCGCTCTACCCGATGGGCGTGTAGCCGCGCGGCGCAGGTAGCCCGGGCCGGGCGAAGCGGGGCGCGTCCTCAGTTCGGCATGACATCCGTCGTGAGCCGGCGGGCGAGCATGACGCCGACGCCCTCCAGCTCGACGGGGGTCGACGCGACGAAGACGTACTGCAGGTCGAGGATCCGCTTGCCCATCGTGTCGAGCGCGTCGTCGGCGGCGATCGCATGGCACGGGACGCCGGCCTGGCGGGCGCGGGTCGCGATCTCGCCCGTGACGCGGCCGCGCAGCGTCCCGCGGTCCAGCCGCGGCTCCCCGACGACGACGGCGAACGCGGCCCGCATGCGGGCGTCGAAGGTCGCGTCCAGGCCCTGCGCGGGGTCGTACAGGTCGGGCTGCGGGAGGCCCGCGCCGGTCAGCCCACGGGCGACCGCGACGGCGTCGAGTCCATCCAGGGCGAGGAGAAGGCGCATCAGCACCGGGTTCGTGCATCCTTGTTGGCAGGTGATGGGTGCATGAACGGGGAATGATCCCATCGTGGCGACCAAGCGCGAGGAGACGATGGTCGAGGCCGCCGGCATCGAGGTCCGGGTGTCGAGCCCCTCGAAGGTGTACTTCCCGCCGCACGGCGGCCGGGAGGCGATCACCAAGCTGGACCTCGTCCACTACTACCTCGCGGTCGCCGAGGGGACGGTGCGCGGGCTCCACGACCGCCCGACCGTGCTCAAGCGCTGGAAGGACGGGATCGAGGGCGAGTTCTTCTTCCAGAAGCGCGTCCCCGAGAACCGTCCCCCGTGGCTGCAGACCGCGACCGTGACCTTCCCGTCGGGCCGCAGCGCCACCGAGCTGGTGCCCAACGACGCCGCGCACCTCGTGTGGGCGGTCAACCTCGGCAACATCGACTGGAACCCGTGGCCGGTGCGCCGCGGCGACCTCGACCACCCCGACGAGCTGCGCATCAACCTCGACCCCCAGCCCGGGGTGCCGTGGGACGAGGTGCGTCAGGTCGCGCTGTGCGCCCGCGACGTCCTCGTCGAGCACGGGCTGCGCGGCTTCCCCAAGACGTCGGGTTCGCGCGGGATCCACGTCAACGTGCGCATCACGCCCGACTGGGACTTCCTCGCCGTGCGCCGCGCGGCGCTCGCGCTGGCCCGCGAGGTCGAGCGGCGGATGCCCGGCCGTGCGACGTCGATGTGGTGGAAGGAGGAGCGCGAGGGCGTCTTCCTGGACTACATCCAGAACGCGCGCGACCGCACCGTCGCGTCGGCCTACTCGGTGCGCCCGGTGCCCGACGCGCGGGTCTCCGCCCCGTTGACCTGGGACGAGGTGCCCGACGCCGAGCCCGCCGACCTGCGCCTGGACACCGTTCCCGCCCGCTTCGCCGCGATCGGCGACCCGGCCGCGGAGATCGACGCCTCCGCCGGCTCGCTGGAGCAGCTGCTGGACCTTGCCCGCCGCGACGAGGAGCAGGGACTGGGCGACGCGCCGTGGCCGCCGAACTTCGCCAAGCAGCCCAACGAGCCCAAGCGCGTTCAGCCCTCGCGGGCCAAGCGCGACGCCTCCTGAGCGGGCGTGTCGGCGCTGAACCGCGGCATCTCGGGCGCGGGCCCCAGTGCCGCCGGATCGGGCTCCGGCTCGCCGCCCGCGGCGTCCTTGCGGCCCCGGGTCGCCTGCAGCAGCGGCTTGAGCAGGTCCAGCGGCATCGGGAACACGATCGTCGACGCCGGGTTGTTGCCGATGTCGCGCAGCGTCTGCAGGTAGCGCAGCTGGAGCGTGGTCGGGTTGCGGGCGATGATCTCGCCGGCGTCGGCCAGGCGGTCGGCGGCCTGCGCCTCGCCCTCGGCGTCGATGACCTTCGCGCGCCGGTTGCGCTCGGCCTCGGCCTGGCGGGCCATGGCCTGCTGCATGGAGCCGGGGATCTCCACGTCCTTGATCTCGACCGTGGTCACCTTCACGCCCCACGGCTCCGTCTGCTGGTCGATGATCGTCTGCAGGTCCTCGTTGAGACGTTCGCGCTCGGACAGCAGCGTGTCGAGGTCGGCCTTGCCGAGCACGGAGCGCAGCGTGGTCTGGGAGATCTGCGACGTCGCCTGCAGGTAGTTCTCGACCGCCGTGACCGCCCGGTTGGGGTCGACGACGCGGAAGTAGGCGACAGCGTTGACGCGGGCGGTGACGTTGTCGCGGGTGATCACGTCCTGGGGCGGGATCGAGAGGGTCACCGTGCGCAGGCCGGTGCGGACCATGCGGTCGACGATCGGCACCAGCAGGATCAGCCCCGGGCCCTTCTGGTCGATGAGGCGGCCGAGGCGGAAGACCACACCGCGCTCGTACTCGCGCAGGATCCGCACGGAGGCTCCGGCGAGGAGGACGAGCAGGGAGACGATCACGGCGAGGACGACGAGGACGGCGGTCATGGGTGGAGCTCCCAGGGTTCGGCACGGCGGACGGTCAGGGTGAGGCCGTCGATGCGCTCGACGACGATCGGATCTCCCGCGGCCACCGGCTCGTCGGGGTCGGCGTTGTGCGCCTGCCACAGCTCTCCCTCGACGAGGACGCGTCCGCCGTCGTCGCCGAACGGCTCCCGGGCGCGGCCGCGGGCGCCGATCAGCGGGTCGCGCCCGCCGCGGGCGAGCCGCGCGGTGGAGCGTCCGACG
>JAOPZL010000099.1 GCA_025964175.1 Solirubrobacterales bacterium | reverse complement strand
CGACCTGCGTCCGGGCGCGTTCCGTGCCGCGCTGGACCTGCACCGCCCGATCTACCAGCCGACCGCCGCCTACGGCCACTTCGGCCGCGAGGACGCGGACTTCACCTGGGAGCGGACCGACAAGGCGCAGGCCCTGGCCGACGCCGCGGGCCTCGCCGAGCCGACCGCCGCCTAGAGCGGCGGGCTCTGGTTCCAGACCCACCACTGCCGGGGAGGCGGCCTTCGCGCCGCCTCCTCGTGCTGCTCGGGGCGCTGACGACGTTCGGCCCCCTCTCGATGGACCTGTACCTGCCGGGCCTCCCGGCGCTCGGTGACGACCTCTCGGCCTCGGCGTCCGCCGCCCAGCTGACGATCACCGCCTGCATGGCCGGGCTGGCGCTGGGCCAGCTGCTGGCCGGACCGATCAGCGACGCGCTGGGCCGCCGCCGCCCCATGATCGCCGGCGTCCTCCTCTTCGCCACCGCGTCGGGCCTGTGCGCGCTCGCGCCGTCGATCTGGACGCTGCTGGGGCTGCGCCTCGTGCAGGGGATGGCCGGAGCCGCGGGCATCTCGATCGCGCGGGCGATGGTCCGCGACATCACCAGCGGCGGTGCCGCGACCGCCCGGGTCTTCGCGATGCTGATGCTCGTGACCGGCATCGCGCCGCTGCTCGCTCCGCTGCTCGGCGGCCTGCTGCTGCACGTCACCGACTGGCGCGGCGTGTTCGCCGTGCTCGCCGGGATCGGCGCGCTCCTGCTCCTCGCGGCGGTGCTGCGACTGCCCGAGACGTTGCCGCCCTCCGCGCGACGCGTGGGCGGGACGAGCGCGTCGCTGGGCGCGATGGGCGTCCTGCTGCGCGACCGCGCGTTCGTCGCCTACGCGCTGTGCGTCGGCCTCGCGTTCGCCACGCTGACCATCTACCTGGCCGGCTCCTCCTATCTGCTCGAGGACGTCCACGGCCTCACCCCGGCGCTCTTCGGCCTGGTCTTCGCCGTCAACGCGGCGGGCATGATCCTCAACGCGCAGCTCAGCGCCCGGCTGGTGCAGCGGCTGGGCCCGAGCACGCTGCTCGGCTTCGGGCTGGCGACCGGCGCCGTGGCGGCCGTCGTCTTCCTGATCGCGACGCTCGCGGGCGCCGGCCTCGTGATCCTGCTGCCGTGCCTGTTCGTGCTCGTCGGCAGCCGCGGGATGGTCGGCCCCAACGCGCAGGCGCTGGCCCTGACCGAGCACCCCGAGTCGGCGGGCACCGCGTCGGGGCTCATGGGCGTCTGCCAGTTCGGGATCGCCGCGCTGGCGGCACCGCTGGCCGGCCTGGGCGGCGCGACGGCGACGAAGCCGATGGCCTTCGCGCTGGCGGCTTCGGCGCTGGCCGCGATCGGCGTGCTGGCGCTGAGTGTGCGCGCAGAGGCGAGAACCCCCGCCTCGATGTCCTAGCACGGCGCCCGCCGGCACGCGAGGATCGCTGACGGAGAGAGAGGAGCAGTTCGTGAGCGCACGCGAGTCGTTCGACGTGGTCGTAGTCGGTTCTGGTTCCGCCGGCGCCGTGATCGCACGGCGTCTGGTCGAGGCTGATCTGCAGGTCCTGCTGCTGGAGGCCGGAGCCACCGACAGCAATCCCGACATCCACGAGCCGTCCGCGCTCTTTGCGCTGTGGGACGGTCCGGAGGACTGGGGCTACCGCACGACCGCGCAGGCCGGCTGCGCCGGTCGCGAGCTGCACTGGCCGCGCGGGCGCGTCCTCGGCGGCTCCAGCGCGCTGAACGGCATGATCTACGTGCGCGGCAACCGCGCCGACTACGACGGCTGGGCGGCGGCCGGCAACCCGGGGTGGACCTACGACGAGGTCCTCCCGCTCTTCCGCCGCTCCGAGGACTTCGACGGCGGCTCGGACGTCTTCCACGGCGCGGGCGGCCCGATGCGCGTGATCTCGCGCTACGAGCCCCACCCGGTGACCGCCGCGGCGGTCACCGCGGCATCCGAGGCCGGCATCCCGTTCAACGCCGACGCCAACGGCGAGCATCAGGAGGGCGTCGGCTTCTGCCAGCTGACGATCAAGGACGGCCGGCGCCACTCGACCGCCCAGGCGTTCCTCACCCCGATCGCCGACCACCCGAACCTGACCGTGTGGACCGGCGCGCGGGCGCGTCGCCTGCTGTTCGAGGGCGCGCGCTGCACCGGCGTCGAGCTCGACCGCGACGGGGCGCTCACCAGCGTGCACGCCGAGCATGAGGTCGTCGTCTGCGCGGGGACGATCGAGTCGCCGCGACTGCTGATGCAGTCGGGGATCGGGCCGGCCGAGCAGCTGCGCGCGCTCGGGATCCAGACGCGCAGCGCGCTGGACGGCGTGGGCGAGAACCTCCAGGACCACCTCCTGGTGCCCGTCATCTACGGCGCCGAGCGCCCGGTTCCGACCGTCTCGGCCGGGATGCAGCAGCTGCACGGCCAGCTCTTCTGGCGCAGCCGCTCCGACGTGGAGGGGCCCGACATCCAGCCGCTCTTCTTCCACATGCCGATGACGCCGCCGGACCTCGCGCCGCCGCCCGGCGACAACGGCTTCACGCTCATGGCGGGCCTCGTGCGCCCCTCCAGCCGCGGCCGCATCACCCTCACCGGAGCCGATCCCGACGCGCCGCTGCGGATCGACCCGGCGCTGCTCAGCCGCGGGATCGACGTCGAGACGCTGGTGTTCGCCGTCGAGCTGTGTCGCGAGATCGGCCGTCAGGACGCACTCGCCGAGTGGGAGTCGTGGGAGGTCCATCCCGGGCCGGCGGTGCGCAGCCGCGACGAGCTGCGCCGGTACGTGCGCGAGCAGGCGGTGACCTACCACCACCAGGTCGGGACGTGCCGGATGGGCCCGGCCGGCGATCCCGGCGCCGTGGTCGACGCGGAGCTGCGCGTGCACGGCGTCGAGGGGCTGCGGGTCGCCGATGCCTCGATCATGCCGCAGGTGCCGACGGGCAACACGCACGCGCCGACGGTGATGATCGGCGAGCGCGCGGCCGAGCTGATCGGGTCCGCCGCGGGCCGAGCCGGCCGCTTCACCGTTCGCGAGTCGGCCGCGACGTAGTGGCGCGGGCCCCGCGGCCGGGCGGCTGCTCAGCCCGGCGTGTCCCCCATGGCGGCGACGACGTCGCGCAGGTGCTCCAGGTGGGCGCGCATGGCTCGTTCGGCGCCCGCCTGCTGCCCGCGGCGGATCGCGCGCAGGATCGCGCGGTGCTGGTCGATGATGTCCTCGCGCCGCACGCGCGGGCCGATCTGCGCCGCGAGCGATGGCTGGAGGACGTCGATCGTCCAGCTCGTGAAGGAGCGCAGCAGCTCGTTGCCGGCGGCATCGGCGATCAGGCGGTGGAACTCCTTGTCGGCGGCGTTGAACGCGTCCGACCCCGGCTGCAGCGACTCGGCCACGAGCACGGCCTGCTCGAGCGCGGCGAGCGTCTCGTCGCCGTGGTGCAGCGCCGCCAGCCCGGCCAGCGGCGACTCGAGGAAGACGCGCGCCTGCAGCAGCTCGTCCAGCGAGACCGAGTCGGCGGCGAGCATCGTGCGCACCGACTCGCTCAGGTTCAGCCCCATGCCCTCGTTGGGCGTCGACGCGACGAAGATCCCGCCGTTGCGGCCCTGCGTGGACCGCACGAGGTGCGACCCGGCGAGCAGGCGCAGCGCCTCGCGCAGCGTCGGGCGGCTGACGCCGAATTCGGCCGCCAGCTCGGCCTCGGTGCCGATCCGGTCGCCGGGCTGGAGATCGGCCTGCTCGACGTGGCGTCGGATCGCGAGCGCGATCTGCTCGCTGGCGTCCCAGCGTTGGCTGTCGAATCGCGAGCTCAGGGGCGCCATCTTCCCAGAGGCTCAGGTCACGGGGCTCGGCGCATCGATCGAGGCCGCGACGTCGCCGATGTGCGCGGCGGCTCGCGCGAGCGCGGCGGCCTGCGGCGGGGTGAGGATCCACTGCGGGATCTCGCGCGCGCCGTCGGGACCGAGCGTGACCGCAACGCTGAGCGCGATCCCGTCGACGCCGTACTCGCCCCGGAGCACGAGCGAGGCGACCCACAGCTCGCCGTCGTCGCGCGCGATCGCCGAGACCATGCGCGCGATGCCCAGCCCGGAGGTCCAGGTCGAGGAGCGTCCGGAGTCCAGCGCCACGTGGCGGACGTACCAGGTGCGCAGGAACTCCTCGGCGGCGGCGCGCTGGGGCGCGGTCAGGTCGACCGCGTGGCCGTCGACGCGGACGCGGTCCCACAGCGGCACGCACGCGTCGCCGTGCTCGCCGATGACCCAGGCCTCGACGCTGGACGGCACGGCGCCGAGCTGCTGGGCGACCCCGGTGCGCGCGCGCAGGGAGTCGTTGATCGTGTAGCCGAGGATGCGGCGGCGATCGATCCCGGTGCGCGCGTGCGCCCAGGTCACGAGCGCGTCGACCGGGTTGGTGACCATCAGGAGGATGCCCGGCCAGTCGGCGGGCAGCTGATCCAGGACCCGGCCCACGATCGTCGCGTTGTCGTTGAGGCAGACGAGCCGCGAGGTGTTGACGGTCAGTGGGACGGCGGCGGCGAGCACCAGGACGTCGGCATCGACCAGGTCGGCGTCGTCGCCGGCGCGCACGCTCGCCCCGCTGCCGAGGACGAGGTTCTGCTCGAGGTCCATGACGTGCGACGTGACCATCTGGGGGCGGCGGTCGACCATGACGACCTCGTGGCCATCGGCCGCGCGCAGCAGGTTGAACGCGGCCGACGACCCGACCCCACCGCTGCCCCCGACGATGGTCACTTTCATGCGTCCATGCTCCCGGCCGCACACGAAAAAGTCAAACTATTTCTTGACCGAACCACGACTCCGACTCTAGGGTGACCCACGTGACCTCTGTCCAGGCTGTCCGGACGGTGCGCGAAGCGACCTACGACGTGCTCCGCGCCCACGGGCTGACGACGCTCTTCTCCAACCCTGGCTCGACCGAGGTGGCCTTCCTCGCCGGGCTGCCCGACGACCTCGAGTTCGTGCTCGGCCTGCACGAGGGCTCGGTCGTGGGCATGGCCAGCGGCTACGCGATCGGCCGCGGCGAGCCGGCGCTCGTCCTGCTTCACACGACGGCCGGGCTGGGCAACGCCGTCTCCGCGCTGGCCACCGCCCGCGTGAACCGCGCGCCGCTCGTCGTCATCGTCGGTCAGCAGGATCGCCGCCACCTCCCGCTGCAGCCCTTCCTGGCCGGCAAGCTCGAGGGCCTTGCCGGCGAGTACCCGGTGTGGGTCGACCAGCCCGCGCGCGCCCAGGACGTCCCGAGCGCGATCGCGCGCGCCGCGCACGAGGCGGTCACCGGTCGCGGACCCGCGATCGTCATCGTGCCGATGGACGACTGGCTCGCTCCGGCGGAGGGCCCGGCCGAGATCGCCGCGCCCACGCGGGTGGTGCGTCCGCCGGCGACGAGCAGCCGCGCGGTCGACGAGCTCGCCGCGCTGCTGGCCGACGCGCGCTCACCCGCGCTCGTCGTCGGCGCCGGAGCCGCGAGCGACGCCGCCTGGTCGGCGCTGACCGACCTCGCCGACCGCCTCGGCGCGCCCGTCTTCCAGGAGTCCTTCGGCGGTCGCCCCGGCTTCCCGCAGGACCACCCGCGCTTCGCCGGCGCGCTGCCCGCCGACCGGCCGCGCCTGCGGGCGGTGCTCGCCGGCCACGACCTCGTCCTCGCCGTCGGCGCGCCGATCTTCCGCCAGTACTCGTTCGAGGCCGGCCCGCTCGTCGAGCCGGGCACGCGGCTGGCGATCGTCAGCGACGACCCCGACGAGGTCCACCGCAGCCCCGCCGACCTGGCCGTGCTCGCCGATCCGGCCGCGATCTGCTCCGCGCTGGCGCGCCAGCTGCCCGGCGTCGGCCATCCGGTCGCATCGGTCACGCCCGCGCCGCCGGCCGCGCCCACGCCGCCCGACCCCGGCGGCCCGTTGCGTCCGGGCCACGTCCTGCACGAGCTCGGCCGGCGCGTGCCCGCCGACGTGATCCTGGTCGAGGAGTCGCCGTCCAGCCGCCCCGAGCTGGAGAAGCGGCTGCCGGCCCGCACCCCGCTGGGCTTCGTCAGCGCCGCGATGGGTGGGTTGGGCTTCGCGCTGCCGGCCACGATCGGGCTGCGGATGGCGTGCCCGGCGCGACCGGTCGTGGCCGTCGTCGGCGACGGGTCCTCGCTCTACCAGGTGCAGGCGCTGTGGTCGGCCGCCCACTACGGCGTCGGTGCGCTGTTCGTCGTCCTCGTCAACGGCCGCTACGCGATCATGGATCGCCTGGCCGAGCGCCACGGGCAGCCGTCGGCCTGGCCCGCCTTCGAGGAGATCGACGTCGCGGGGCTCGCGACGTCGCTGGGCTGTCGCGCCCAGCGGGTCGTCACCCACGACGAGCTGGTCGCCGTGCTCGACGACGTCATCCCCACCCTCGCCGAGCGCGAGCGGCCGCTGCTGCTCGCCGTCGAGGTCGCGCCCGACGCCGAGTTCGCGCCGTAGCCGTCGCCCCCTGTCCGACTTCCCGTAGACCCTGAGGAGAACCATGCCCCTGCTGGACCCCGCGAGCACCTGGACCGGAGCGATCTTCGACGGCACCTGGCACCCCGCCGCCGGCGGTGAGCGCATCGTCGTCTCCCCGGCCACGGGCGAGGAGCTGGGACGGACCGGTCTGGCCAACGGCGCCGACATCACCGCCGCCTGTGCGCGGGCCGCCGCCGCGCAGCCCGCGTGGGCCGCCACGCCGTTCGAGGAGCGCGGGGCGATCATGCGCCGCGCCGGCCGGCTCCTGGAGGAGCACGCCCAGGAGATCGCCGGCTGGCTCATCCGCGAGGCCGGATCCGTGCCCGGCAAGGCCGACTTCGAGCTGCACGTCGCGGCCTCGGAGGCCTACGAGTCCGCCGCGCTGCCCTCGGCCCCGCTCGGGGAGATCCTGCCCTCCGCACGCCCGCGCCTGTCGCTGGCCCGTCGTGTCCCCGCGGGCGTCGTCGGCGTCATCGCGCCGTTCAACGTGCCGCTCATCCTGGCGATCCGCTCCGTCGCCCCGGCGCTGGCGCTGGGCAACAGCGTCGTCCTCAAGCCCGACCCGCGCACCGCTGTCGGCGGCGGCGTCGTCCTCGCCCGGATCTTCGAGGAGGCCGGCCTCCCTCCCGGCGTGCTCTCCGTGCTGCCCGGCGGCGCCGAGGCCGGCGAGGCGCTGGTCGCCGACCCGAACGTCCGCGTCATCTCCTTCACCGGATCGACCGCCGCCGGGCGCAAGGTCGGCGAGGCCGCGGCCCGCCACCTCAAGCGCGCGCATCTGGAGCTGGGCGGCAACTCGGCGTTGATCGTCCTGGCGGACGCCGACATGGAACGCGCGATCTCCGCCGCGGCGTGGGGCTCGTTCATGCACCAGGGTCAGATCTGCATGACGACCGGCCGCCACCTCGTGCACGAGTCGATCGCCGACGAGTACGTCGAGCGCCTCGCCGCGAAGGCCGACGGCCTGCCGGTCGGCGATCCCGCCACCGGGCAGGTCGCCCTCGGGCCGATCATCGACGCCGGCCAGCGCGACAAGATCCACGCGCTCGTCACGGCCAGCGGGTCCAACGGCGCGCGGATCGCGGCCGGTGGCACCTACGAGGGGCTCTTCTACCGCCCGACGGTGATCGCCGACGCGTCGGACTCGACCCCCGCGTGGGCCGAGGAGGTCTTCGGGCCGGTTGCACCGGTGCGGCGCTTCGGATCGCTGGACGAGGCGGCGGCGATCGCCAACCGCACCGCCTACGGGCTCTCGCTGGGCATCCTCACCGCCGACGTGATGAAGGGCCTGGCGCTGGCCGAGCGCATCCCCAGCGGCATCGTCCACATCAACGACCAGACGGTTGACGACGAGGCGGTCGCCCCGTTCGGCGGCGTCGGCGACTCCGGCACCGGGTCGCGCTTCGGCGGCGTCGCGGCGAACATCGAGGCCTTCACCGAGGGGCAGTGGGTGACGCTCCAGGGGGAGATCACCGCCTACCCGTTCTGACCCCGCGCCCGCCGTCGGCGGATGTCGATCCGGGAGGTTGCGTGCGATGGCGCGTGCCGCTATAGGATCCAGGTCGTCCCCGGGGGGTCGCTATCGGGGCGGGAGAGAGAGAGGGGGCGGCAGGCATGCCGCGACGCGTACTCGTCGGGTTGGATCATTCGGATGAGGCGGTCGTCGGTCTGCGACGCGGGGTGGCGATCGCCTGTGCCGAGCGGGCGGAGCTCACCCTCGTGCACGTCGCCGTGCCTCCGCCCAGCTGGGTCGGCGTCGGGATGCTCGCCATGCCGCTCGTCGAGGACGTGGTGGCCAGCGGCTGCGAGCTGATGCGCGAGGCGCTCGACGACCTTCCCGACGATCTCGCGGTGCGCTGGTTCGTCATCTCCGGTGCCGAGGCCAGCTCGGGCCTGTCGCGCCCGCGCTGCGTGCGCCGCGCGCTCACATGCGCGTTCGCGAAGGGCGATCACGACCTGCTCGTGCTCGGCACGGGCGTCACGCCGGGCCGCGTCGTCCGCGCCATGCAGCGGCAGTTGGGCGACCGCGTCGTCACGGCGGCGCACCGCCCGATGCCCGCCGGGCCCGGAGCCGCGTCCAAGCGGACGCCGGTCCTCGGCGAGATGGCGACACCCACCTTCTGATCCAGCGAACGGCGTACCGGTCGTCGCCGGTCTCGGTGCCGTAGGGGCGCGCTAGCCGGTCTCGTCGGGCCGGGAGTCCGGCCCGCTGGCCGGCTCGCACTGGGGCCGGTCGGGGTGCCCG
Source organism: Solirubrobacterales bacterium (assembly GCA_025964175.1). Classification (GTDB taxonomy): domain Bacteria; phylum Actinomycetota; class Thermoleophilia; order Solirubrobacterales; family Solirubrobacteraceae; genus Capillimicrobium. The sequence continues at coordinate 3,345 of JAOPZL010000099.1, read as the reverse complement.
GGCCCGGTGCCCGGCTTGCAGTCCGGGTCCTGCGGCGTGGTCGAGGACCCAGGCGTGCTCGTGGACGTCCCCGACGAGCCGGTGTCGTTGGGGACCGTCGTGCCACCGGTGTCGCCGCTGGATGTCCCGCCGTCCTGAGGCACCGTCGCGCCGCCCGTGTCCCCGGGCGTGGTCGTCGTCGGCGTCGGCGTCGTGGTCGTCGGTGCGGGGACGGTGGTGGACGTGGTCGTCGGGATCGTCGCCGTCTCGGTGGTCACCGCCTGCGTGTCGGTCCGCGCGGGCTCCGTGTCCGTGTTGACGAACGTCACGGCCGAATCGTCGGAGCTGCCGCATCCGGAGGCCAGGAGGGCCCCGGCGGCCAGGAACGCGAGGAGGCTGGTGCGGGGAAGCAGCATCGCGTCCCACCGTAGCGGACGGCTCTGGACGCGGCATTGAGCGATCGGGCGCCGATCTCGTCCACTTGCCGAGTTCGCTTCCCAGCGCGCGCCGCGGTGCGTACGGTCGCCGGGAATGGTCGGGAACACGATCTGGTACGCCAACGTCCTGATGGTCATCGCCCTGGCGCTGATGCTGTTCTCGCGTTCCCAGAAGGGGCCACGGGCGGTCTACACCGACCGTGAGCTGGCCGACATCGCCGCGCGCGCCGACGCGATCTTCGCCCGCTTCGCCGGGCGCGGCTCCGGGCTCGTCGAATCGCCGCCCGGTCGGTGGACCGCGCTCGTCTCCTCCCGACAGGACGGGCCGAAGATCCCGCTCGCGCTGCACGCGCCGCCGGGCCGCCCGGATCTCGCGCTCGCCTCCGCGCTGCGGCTGCTGGCGATCGAGGCGCCACGCGAGGTGACCGACGTCGACGAGATCTACGAGGAGTGGTGCGTGCACCACAACGGGATCGAGTGGAACGTGCACATCCCGTGCCGGCGCTGCGGCCACACGCGCGTGCCGCTGCCCTACAACGACCCGTTCCTGGTCGACGTCGCGCGCCTGGCCGCGCGCGAGCTGCACAAGGAGCACGGCGAGCACCGGTCGTGCCCGCAGTGCGTGGTGGTCGTCGCGGCCTGAAAGCGCGGTAGCGTCCGCGCGACCGTGGACGAGCTCCCCCTCTGGCCCGACGCGACCGTCGCCGTCCTCTGCACCGCAGCCGGCGCGCCGCACGCGATCCCGATCTCGACCGCGCTGCGCAGCGGTCCGCGCACGATCCACCTGGCGCTGGCCCTGCGCCGCGACTCGCTGGCCCGGCTGCGCGCGGACCCGCGCGTCGCGCTGACCATCCACGCGACGGGCGTGACGTGCACGGCTATCGGCCGGGCCGCGGTCGTCGAGGAGCCTCTGGCCGAGGCGCCGCGCGTGGCCGCGGTCCGCATCGACGTCACCGACATCCAGGACCACGGAGCCGCCCGCTTCGCGATCGACGCCGGCGTGGCCTGGCACTGGACGGACCCGGAAGCCGAGGCGACGGACGCGCAGGTGCGCGCGGGCCTGCGGCGGGTGGCGCGGGGTTGAAGCGCGCGCGCCATGTCCGCCCACCCGCCGCAGGAGCACCGAAGCCCGGCTACCCCGTCGTGACCCGGTAGACCGCGCCCGCTTCGCCGTCGCTCACGTAGAGCGCTCCGTCCGGTCCCAGAACGGCGTCCACCGGTCGCCCCCACCGCCGGCCGTCGGCGCCCTGGAAGCCGCCGATGATCGTCTGGGCGGTTCCCAGCGTCTTCTTCGCGGCGTCCCAGTCCATCCACACGACGGCCGGGGCGCGGGGCGGCTGGCGGTTCCAGGAGCCGTGCAGGGCGAGGACGGCGCCGGCTCCGCGGTCGGCGCCGAGCTTGCCGGCCGCGACGAAGTGGAAGCCCAGCGGCGCGCTGTGGGCGGGGATGCCGCGCTCCAGCGGGGCGAGCCGGGCGCAGTTGCGGATCGTGCCGCCGGGGTTGTTCTGCGCGTCGGGCGTGAACGGGAGGTCGCCGTAGCGCAGCGCGGAGCCGGCGACACCGGGGTCGACGTCGGGCTCCGGGTTGCACGTCGGCCAGCCGAGGTCGCGCCCGCGCCAGAGCTTGGCCACCTCCTCCGGCGGGTGGTCGTCGACGTAGCCCTGGATGACCTTCCCGAACGGGTCGCTCACGTCGCCGTAGGCGCGGTGGAACGGGTAGGCGATGTTGTCGCGGTTGTTGACGGCCGTCCACAGCGAGCCGTCGGGCGCGAACGAGAGCCCCTCCCCGTTGCGGATGCCCTTGGCGAAGATGCCCAGCTTCCCGGTCTCGGGGTCCACGGTGGCGACCGTGCCGCGCGGCGGGCTCATCCGCTCGTCGGCGAGCCCTGCGTTGGTCGAGCTGGGCAGCGGGATGTAGAGCGTGTGGTCGGGCGCGACGACGACCGACTTCCACCGGTGCACGTCGTCGCCGTCGGGATCGAGGTCGGGGAGGTGGTCGACGACCGTGGTGCGGGCGCCCGGGCCGCTCGCCGACCAGGCATAGCGGTCGAGGCGATCGGACTCGATCACGTAGAGGACGCGGTTGCCGTGGAAGGTGTCGAACGCCATCCCCTGCGGCTGCGTGAGGCCGCGGATGACCTCGGCCTGCCTCGGCGGGGACGCCGGGTTGGCCGCGTCGGGGGTGAGCAGCACGATCGACCCCTGATCGGTCTTGCTGACGAGCAGGCCGCCCTCCGGGGTCCAGGTCTCGAAGCGCGGGCTGTCCACGCGCGACCAGACGCTCGCCTCCCAGCCCGCGGGGAGCTGCACCTCGCGCGGCGTGTCGAAGGGGGCCGACGCGTTGGCCGCGGGGACGGTCAGGGCGGTGGTCGCGAGGGGCGTCCCGCCGTCCGCGGCGGTGGTCGCCGTGCCGCTGCTCCTCGTCGCGGCCGTCGACCCACCCGAGCCGCCGCCTCCGCACCCGGTCAGCGCCACGAGCGCCACGACGGCGACGGCCAGGACAGCGGCCGGCATCGTCGATCCGCGCACGCTCATGGAGCCGAGGCTATCCACGCGCCGGGCTCATCCAGGCAGCGCGTCCAGCAGCTCGTCGCCCCAGCGCTCCTCGAGGGTGACGGGCTCGGGAGCGAAGACCGCCAGCGCGGCGTGGAAGCCGTCGCCGGCCTGCAGCTCGCGGAGGGTCACCTCCCCGGGCGCGTGCAGTGCATCGCCGCCGCTCAGGAGCGCCGGCGGTTGCCCGGCGGCGCTGACCTCGAGCGCGGACATCGCCACCGCGAGCCCGTCGCCGCTGGCCTTCAGCAGCGCCTCCTTGCGCGTCCACACGGTCAGCAGGGCGTCGCGGCGGCGGCCCGGCGGCAGCGCGGCGATCGCGTCGCGCTCGGTCGCGGAGAGCACCTGCGCCCACCGCGCGCTGCCGTCGCCGCCGCCGA
>JAOPZL010000095.1 GCA_025964175.1 Solirubrobacterales bacterium | reverse complement strand
TCCGACCGCGACGACGACCGATCCGGCCGCCGCGGGCTCGCCGGCCACCGGCGCTGGTGGCGCCGCACACGCCGATACCGACTTCCCGGGCGAGCCGAAGCTCGCCTTCGACGGCGACCCGAACAGCGCGTGGACGGTCGACCTGCCCACGCCGGAGCTCGTCGCCAACCCGCAGGCCGGGCTGCTCATCGACCTGGGCACCGCGACGAAGCTGCGTCGCCTCACGCTGACCCCGACGACGCCGGGCACGACGATCGTCGTCTACGGCACGACCGATGCGACCGCGCCGCACACGCTGAAGGACGCGGGCTGGAAGAAGCTCGCCACGCAGCTGGACGTCACGGACAGGACGAACATCACCCTCGGCGACGACGTGACCGGCACCGCGAAGGTGCGCCAGGTCCTCATCTGGTTCTCCCAGGGCCCCGACGACGGCACCTCGACGTCCGTCGGGATCAGCGAGCTGAAGCTCTACAAGTAGCGCTCGGGCTCGGCGCGCTCGCGCGCGCCGAGCGGCACTCCCGGCCTACGGGATGAACTCGGGGCCCTTGTCCGTGTACTTGTCGCGGAAGGCGCGGAGCGCGTCGATCGACGCGCTGGAGAGGTTGTCGCAGGTCAGCATCTGACCCCACGCGGTCGCGGCGACGGGCGCCGTCATCCCGGTGTTGTTCTCGAACAGCAGGGCGTGGTAGCCGGGCGTGCCGTTGACGGGCTCGTTGTAGAGCGCGTTCAGCGTGTCGATCGTCTTCTGGGACGCGCCGGGCTTGTACTGGAACTCGATCCGCCCGTGCTCGAGGGAGTGGACGAAGTGCTCCTTCTCCGGCGCGTTGCCCGCGTCGTAGATGCCGTCCTCGGCGGGGACCGGGTTGTGGTTGCCGGAGGTCGGGGGGTTCGTCTTGTACTTGACCTTCGTCGTCACGTGGGTCGAGCCCTCGATCGGGTAGGCCTTGTACGTGCAGCCGCCGGCCTTGACGGCTTCGTCGAGGTTCTCGATCTTGCGAGTGGGCAGCGCGACGCTGGTGCTCGCCGACGTCGAGGGCCCGCCGGAGTCGCTGGACCCGCCGCCGCTCCCGACGACGAGGACGACGGCCACGGCGACGACGACGAGGCCGACGACGACCCCGCCCACGATCTGCAGGCGCTTGGTCCGTGAGGCGGATGCGGCCGCCTTCTGCTCGATTGCTTCGCGCTCGGCTTTGCGCTGCGCCTTCTCTTCCTGACGGCTCGACATGGCGACGCAGGCTACCGGGGCGCGGCTAATCGGTGATTAAGCAACGATCGCGGACGCCGTGCGGTGACCGCCATGGCAGACCGCTCTCCTCGTTCCGCGGGCCCGTCGGCGATGCTAGGCGGATGCGACGGATCGCGCTCCTCCTCCTGCTCCCCGTGCTGGCGCTCTGCGCGCCGGTCGCGACACCCGCGTCGGCGTCCGAGCCGGGCGCCGCCCAGGCACTGCGATCCGCCCGCGGCGACACGGCCCGGCTGCGGGCGTTCCTGTGGGCGATGCCCAAGGGCGGCGACCTGCACAACCACCTCTCGGGCGCCGTGTACGCGGAGTCGATGGTGCGCTGGGGCGCCGAGGGCGGCGTGTGCGTCGCGCTCGTCACCTTCACCGCGTCCGCCGGCCCGTGCCTGCCCGGCCAGCGCCCGGTCGCCGATGCGCTGACCGACAACGTCCTCTACAACCAGCTGCTGGCGGCGTGGTCGATGAAGGGCTTCCGCGACGGTCTGGAGTCCGGTCACGACCACTTCTTCGCCTCGTTCGACAAGTTCGGCGCGACCACGAGCGGCCGCATCGGCGACGAGCTGGCCGAGGTCTCCAGCCGCGCTGCCGCGCAGAACGAGCAGTATCTGGAGACGCTGATCACACCGCGCTTCGGCGACGTCTCCGGGCTCGCGCAAGGGCTGGAGTGGACCGACGACCTCGTCGAGATGCGCCGCCGCGTGCTCACCGCCGGGATCCTCGACGTCGTCCCCCGCGCGTCGGCCGACCTCGACGCCGTGATCGCCCGCCAGCGTGCGCTGCTGCGCTGCGACACGCCGACCGCCGACGCCGCCTGCGCGATGCCCGTGCGCTTCGACGTCCAGGGGCTGCGCGCGTTCCCCAAGGCGACGGTGTTCGCGCAGATGGTGCTGGGGTTCGAGCTGATGGCCGCCGATCCGCGCTGGGTCGGCTTCAACCTCGTCCAGCCCGAGGACGGTCCGGTCGCGCTGGGCGACTACGCGGCGCAGATGCGGATGCTCGGCTTCCTGCGCTCCGTCTACCCCAAGGGACACCTGACGCTGCACGCGGGTGAGCTGACGCGCGGGATCGCGCCGCCGGCCGACCTGCGCTTCCACATCCGGGCGGCGGTCGAGGTGGCGAAGGCCGAGCGGATCGGCCACGGCGTCGACGTGACGCTGGAGAGCGACCCGATCGGGCTGCTGCGCGAGCTGGCCCGGCGCCACGTGCTCGTCGAGGTGCCGCTGACGTCCAACCGCCAGATCCTCGGGGTGTGGGGGAGGGCGCACCCGATCGGCCTCTACCGCCGCTACGGCGTGCCGATCGCCCTGGCCACCGACGACGAGGGGGTCTCGCGCACCGACATGACCCAGCAGTACGAGGCGGCGGTCACCGAGCAGGGGTTCGGCTACCGCGCCCTGAAGGCGATGGCGATCGACTCGCTGCGCTACTCGTTCCTGTCGGACGGGGACCGGGCGCTCGCGCTGCGGGTGCAGCGGGCGGCGTTCGCGCGGTTCGAGGCCCGGTACCCGGGTTAGCGGCGCTTGGCCTGAGGACGTCGTTCCCGCGGCCGCCGGTCATGACGTCCGACATCGACGATCTCGGGAGGGCGACCGGGACGCGGTCGTCCCATGGAGGGTGACGAGCAGGCGCATGCGGGTCTAAGGTGGCGCCTCGTCGTCGGATCGAGAGGAGCCTCCTCCCCATGGCCAAGCAGCCCAGGATCCTGACCGGCCAGGTCGCCGCGATCACCGGTGGCGCGCGCGGGATCGGACGCGCGCTGGCCGAGGCCCTCGTGCGCCAGGGGATGCGGGTGGCCATCGGCGACCTCGACCTCGAGCTGGCCCGCACGACGGCCGCCGAGATCGGCGCCGGAACGACCGCGTTCGGTCTCGACGTGACCGATCGTCCGTCCGTCGAGCGCTTCGTGGCCGACGTGGAGGGAGCGCTCGGCCCGATCGACGTCTTCGTCAACAACGCCGGGATCATGCCGCTGTCGCACTTCCTCGACGAGGACGACGCGACGGCCCATCGGATCATCGACATCAACGTGCACGGCGTCCTCTACGGGATGAAGGCCGTCCTGCCGGGCATGGTGGAGCGCGGCCGCGGCCACGTCGTCAACCTCGCCTCCCAGGCGGGGAAGTTCGGCTTCGCGGGCGGCGCGACCTACTGCGCGTCGAAGTTCGCCGTCGTCGGCGTGACCGAGTCGGTGCGCGCGGAGCTGCGCCTGATGGGCGCGACCGACGTGTGGCTCAGCGTGGTCATGCCGGCGATCGTCAGCACCGAGCTGGGCGGCGGGCTCAGCAAGCCGCTGGGCCAGAAGGACATCGAGCCCACCGACGTCGCCGACGCCACGGTCGAGGCGCTGCAGACCGGCCGCTTCGACGTCTGGGTCCCCCGCGAGAACGTCGGCGTGTACGCCCTCTCGTCGCTGCTCCCGCGCCGTCCGCGCGAGGCGATCGGGCGGGCCATGCGCGCCGACCGCACCCTGTGGTCGATCGACGCCGGCCAGCGCCAGGCCTACGAGCTGCGCGCCGCCCGGCCCGTCGCCAGCCTGGAGCCCGGTGACGACGGGCCGGCGCAGCTCGGCGCGGGGACCGACGGCTAGGCAGCGGGGCGGTCGGCCTAGCCGATCGCCACGCCGAGCGCGACCGCGCCGAACCCGAGCACGAGCGGCCCGGCGAGGTTGGCGGCCGCCCACCGGGTGCGGTGGGTGATCAGCAGCTCGTCGGTCTGGACCATCCAGGTCGAGAACGTCGTGTAGGCGCCCAGGAAGCCGGTCACGACGATCATGCGCCCGTCGCCGTGCAGGGCGGCGCCGGCCAGGAGGCCGATCGCCAGGGCGCCGGTCAGGTTGACCACGAGGATCCCCAGCGGCGCGACGACGCCGGCCGCGCGCATGACCGCCTCGGTCACCAGCAGCCGCGCCAGCGCGCCCGCGCCGCCCGCGAGCGCGACGCCGAACCACGTGAGCAGGTTCACGGCTTGGCCTCCGCGGTGCGCGTCGCCCAGCGCCGCCCGACCTCGATGAGGACCAGCCCGCCGGCGAGCGAGGCGAGCGCATAGGAGGCGGCCCGCCCGGCGTGCCCGCCGACGACGAGGTCGTAGAGCTGCAGCTGGAACGTGGAGAAGGTGGTGAGCGCGCCGCAGACGCCGGTGCCCACGAACGGGCGCGCCGATCCGCGGGCCGGGAGCGCCACCATCGCCCAGCCCAGCAGCGCCGCGCCCGCGAGGTTCACCACGAACGTCGCCCACGGCCAGCCGCCATCGCCCAGCGGCCAGATCTCGCCCAGTCCGGCCCGGGCGAGGGTCCCCGCCATGCCGCCCGCGAAGACGGCGATGAGGTCGATGCGCCGGATCCTCATCCGTGACTCGCTTTGCACACGGCGGGTAGTCTGACCATCGATGAGCACGGTCGAAGACACCACCCCATCGGTCGACCTCGACCGCCTCTCCATCGACACCATCCGGACGCTTGCCATCGACGGCGTCCAGAAGGCCAACAGCGGTCATCCCGGCCTGCCCCTCGGGCTCGCCCCCCTCGGGTTCCTGCTGTTCACCAAGTACCTGCGCCACAACCCGAAGGACCCCTCGTGGCCGGATCGCGACCGCTTCGTGCTGTCCGCCGGGCACGGATCGATGCTGATCTACAGCCTGCTGCACCTGTCGGGCTATGACCTGACGATCGAGGACCTGCAGTCCTTCCGCCAGTGGGGTTCGCGCACCCCGGGTCACCCCGAGCGCGACAAGGTCCATGTCACGCCGGGCGTCGAGATCACCACCGGTCCGCTCGGGCAGGGCTTCGCCAACGGCGTCGGGATGGCCATCGCCGAGCGCTTCCTGCGCTCCAAGTTCGGCACCGAGGTCCAGGACCACCGCACCTTCGTCATCTGCTCCGACGGGGACCTCCAGGAGGGCATCGCCTCCGAGGCCGCCTCGCTGGCCGGGCATCTCAAGCTCGGCCGCATGATCTACCTGTACGACAACAACCACATCCAGCTCGACGGGCCGACCCGGGAGTCCTTCTCCGAGGACGTTCCCAAGCGCTTCGACGCCTACGGCTGGCACACGCTGAAGGTCGACGACGCCAACGACCTGGACGAGCTCACCGCCGCGATCGACGCCGGCCTCGCCGAGGAGGAGCGCCCGACGCTCATCTCGGTGCGCTCGATCATCGGCTACCCGTCGCCCAACAAGCAGGGCACGCAGAAGGCACACGGCGCGCCGCTGGGCGAGGACGAGGTCCGGCTGGTCAAGGAGATCCTCGGCTTCGACCCCGACGCGCACTTCGCCGTGCCCGACGGGGTGTACGACCACTTCTCGCAGGTCGCCAAGGGCGGCGAGCTGCAGAGCGCGTGGGAGAAGCGCTTCGCCTCCTGGAAGGCCGGCCACGCCGAGCTCGCGCAGGAGTGGGAGAACGCCTGGTCGTCGCCCGCGCGTCCGCAGAAGGGCCTCGCCGAGGCGCTGCCCAAGTGGAACGTCGGCGACAAGGCGATCGCCACCCGCGCCGCGGGCGGCGAGGTCATGGCCGCGTTCGAGGCGTTCACCCCGACGATGGTCGGCGGCGCCGCGGACCTGACCGAGTCGACCAAGACGGTCTTCCCGAAGTCGCACACGTTCGACGACGAGGCGCCCGGGCGCAACGTCAAGTTCGGCGTGCGCGAGCACGGCATGGGCGGCATCGTCAACGGCATGGCCGGGCACGGCGGCATCCTGCGCCCGTACGGCTCGACCTTCGGCCAGTTCTCCGACTACATGCGCGGTTCGATCCGCCTGTCCGCGCTGATGGGGCTCGAGGTCGCCTGGGTCTACACCCACGACTCCATCGGCCTGGGCGAGGACGGACCGACCCACCAGCCGGTCGAGCACTTCGCCGCGCTGCGCGCGATCCCGGGCCTGACGTTCTTCCGCCCCGCCGACGCCAACGAGACGGCGCAGGCGTGGCGGGTCGTGCTCGAGGAGCTCGAGGGCCCGGCCGCGTTCATGCTCTCGCGCCAGAACCTGCCGATCCTCGACGGCGTGACGCCCGAGGGCGTCGCCAAGGGCGGGTACGTCCTCCAGGAGGCCGAGGGCGGCGCGCCGAAGGTCGTGCTCGTCGGCACCGGCTCCGAGGTGTCGCTGTGCGTGGCCGCGCGCGAGCTGCTGCAGGGCGAGGGGATCGCGACCCGAGTGGTCTCGCTGCCGTCCTGGGAGCTGTTCGCCAAGCAGGATCAGGCCTACCGGATGAACGTGCTCCCCGCCGCGGTGCCCAAGCTGTCGGTCGAGGCGGGCGTCTCGATGGGCTGGGCCGAGTGGGTCGACGCGTCCGTCGCACTGGACCACTTCGGCGCCTCGGCTCCCGCCGAGATCCTGTTCAGGGAGTTCGGCTTCACGCCCGAGAACGTCGCGGCCCGCGCCAGGGACCTGATCGGCTAGGGCGGGTTTCGCTTGCCGAGCGCCGTCAGCGCCGGCCTGCTGCTGCACCGGCTGCGCGAGGGCACCCGCGAGGTGCTGCTCGTGCATCCGGGCGGCCCGTTCTGGGCGCGGCGCGACGAGGGCGCGTGGTCGATCCCCAAGGGTGAGCTCGAGGAAGGCGAGGAGCCGCTCGTCGCCGCGTACCGCGAGTTCACCGAGGAGATCGGGGTCGCGCCGCCCGACGGCGATCCGCTGCCGCTGGGCGAGGTCCGCCTGCGCAGCCGCAAGCGCGTGATCGGGTGGGCGCTGGAGGGCGACTTCGACCCGGCGCTGCTGGTCAGCAACGCGTTCGAGATGGAGTGGCCGCCGAAGTCGGGGAGGATGGCGACCTTCCCCGAGGTCGACCGCTGCGGCTGGTTCGACCTGTGCGCCGCGCGGCGCAAGCTGCTGCCGCGGCAGGTGCCGCTGCTGGACGCTCTGGACGCCGCGCTGAGCGCCTGACGCCGCGCTGGTGCGCCGGTCTCGGCGCCGGGCGCCGCGTGCCGCGTTACGGGGAAGCGGCGGTGTGGCCCGTGTGCGCCGCGTCCTTGGGAAGGACGCCCATCGGCTCCATCAGGCGGGTCGCGTCGGTGGCGACGGTCACGTGGATGGCGCCCGGCTCGCGGACCCAGGAGATCAGGTTCAGCGCGGTGAGGCGGTCCAGCAGGAACTGCAGCGCCATCGCCTGGTCGCGGCTGGAGTACTGGCGGGCGAGGTCGAACGTGAAGCCGGTGGTGTGCAGCGAGTAGCTGTGGGTGGCCTGGATCTCGACGTCGCCGAGCTTGGCCTGGTACTCGGCGTCGCGCACGGTCGAGGTGAGGCGCAGCGGCGTCCTGGACCCGGAGATCGAGCGCACGCCGGTGCCGAGGTAGGCGAGCGTCGCGAGCGCTTCGCGCCGGAGCCCGCGATACAGCGCGGGCTTCTCGCCGACCTGGGAGGCGAGCTCGCCCATCTGCGGGTCGATCCCGACGCCGTGCGCGGCGAGGTAGGCGCGCGGCAGGTGCACGAGCGTGCCGTCGGCGTAGCCGGCGCGGACCGCGTCGGGCGTGTCGAAGTGCAGGGTGCCGTCCGGCGGATGCATCAGCACCTCCGACGAGTTGCGCATCGTCATCAGCTCGGTGCGGCGCTTGAGCTCGATCGGGTCCTCGCGCGACAGGGCCATGATCTGGCGGGCGGCGTCGATGCGCCAGAGGTAGGTCGACGAGTCGTCTCCGAGGCTGCCGAGGAAGCGCCACGCGGCGGCATGGTGGGTCGGGGTGGAGTCGAAGAAGAGCTGCGCGTAGGGGATGTTCGCGTCGCCGTAGCGGCCCATCGCCGTCTGCAGGTTGCCGACGCCCATGTGGTAGCTGGCGATCGCGAGGTCGTCGCGTCCGAGCCGGCTCCTGGCGAAGTCGAGGTAGCGCACGGTCGCGGCCAGCGCCTTGCGCGGGTCGAAGCGCTCGTCGACGCGCCGGCGCTCCGCCCGCAGCGTCTCGAGCCGCTTCGCCTGCCCCTTGCTCGCGGCGCGCTGCATCTGCTTGGCGACCTTGCGCGAGGCGGTGAGGTCGACGTGCATGTGGAGCAGGTTCTGACCGGTCTCGGCGACGATCTGGGTGAGCCCGACGGCGCCGGCCAGATCGTTGGAGGCCTGAGCCTCGGGCCGCCCCGCGCTCTCCAGCAGGACGATCGCCTCGAGGGTGTCGGGATCGACGTCGGTGCCCTTCGCGGCCTGCTCGATCGTGCTCCGCCAGCCGGCCGTGCGGCGCACGCCGGTCGCGAGCCCGTCGGCCGTCTTGGCGTACAGGACGTGCGCGTAGCCGGACGTTGCCCGCAATACGTAGTCATCGCTGCGAGATTTCGTCCAGGCGAGCGGGTCGGACGCAGGAAGCCCTGCACCTGGGGACATTGTGGCGGGTGCGGGAGGGGGCTTGGAACCCCGATCGCGCAGCACCAGAGTGCCTCCGACGATGAGGGCGGCGACGACCAGAAGGGCAAGAGCAATACGGTGAGTGCGCAAGAGCGAGCGCATCAGGGTGCCAAAGCCAGTGTGTTAGGGTTCCCTAAGCGGATTCGCAACCGAGAACAGAGATCGGAAGGACAGCACTGTGGGCCGTTACACCGGGCCGACCGAGAAGCTCTCGCGCCGCGAGGGCGTTGAGCTGGAGCTGAAGGGCGCGCGCCGGCTTGCCCGCAAGGGTGGACTCGAGCGTCGTGGCGATGCGCCTCCCGGCCAGCATGGCGCCGGCCGCTTCCGCCGCCGTGAGTCCATCTACGGCCAGCAGCTGCGTGAGAAGCAGCGCGCCAAGCGCTACTACGGCGTGCGTGAGCGTCAGTTCCGCAACTACGTCGTCAAGGCCCGCAAGGGTCGCGAGGGCCAGCTCGGCGAGCGCCTCATGGTGCTGCTCGAGCGCCGCCTCGACAACGTCGTCTACCGCCTCGGCCTGGCGACGACCCGCGCCCAGGCGCGCCAGTTCGTCGGCCACGGCCACGTGACCGTCAACGGCGGCCGCGTCGACATCGCGTCGTTCCTGGTCAGCATCGACGACATCATCTCCATCAAGCTGGAGAGCCCGATCCGTCCGGCCGCCACCGAGGCGACCGAGATGATCGGCCGCGTCACCCCGTGGCTGCAGGCCGACTTCGACGGTCTCACCGGCAAGGTGCTGCGCTTCCCCGAGCGCCACGAGATCGACGCGCCCGTCAACGAGCAGCTGATCGTCGAGCTCTACTCCCGAGCGATGTGAACGAGCAGTTCGCCGAGCTCGCCTCGGCGGGCTGCCCACCGCACGGAACGCTGGCCCTGGCGCTGGCGGCCGAGTTCCATCAGGCCGATCTGGCCGGTGCGACGTCCGTCCTGCGCGAGCTGACCGACGCGATCGCGCCCCTCCGCGGGGCGCCCGCGATCGAGCAGCTCGCCCACGTCGGGCGCGAGGTCGGCGGCCGGCTCACCGCCCGGCTCCGTCCGGGCGCGCTCGACGACCTCCTGCTGGACCGCGTCCTGCTCACCGGCACGGGCGACCCCGTCTGCTGGGCGATCGCCTGCGTCCACGCCGCACGCCACGCCGGCATCCCGCTCGGCGTCGTCGCCGACGACGAGGACCACGTCCTCGTCGCCCACCGCGACCTCGAGGCGCCGTTCGTGCTCGAGCCGTCGTCTCCGATGGCGCCGATCGACGCTGCCCGGCTGCCCGCCGGCGATCTCACCTGGCGCTGCTCGCACCAGACCGCGCTGATGCTGCTGGACCGCGTCGTGGTCCGCGCCACCCGTGCCGGGCGCCATGGCGACGCGCTGCGCGCCGCCCAGCTGCGCCTCGAGCTCCCGCTCGAGGACGGCACCCTGGAGGCCCTGCGCGATGAGCGCGACGGTCTCTCCGCGCGCCTGAACTGAACCGGCGCTGAGGAGCAGGGCGGCGCACCAGGCGGCGGTGAAGCGCCACTCTGGAACTGTTCCAAACTGATACGGTCCCGACGATGACGCGCGCCACCATCGAAGAGCGCCTGCGCGGTGCGGGGCTGCGGGCCACCGCACCCCGCGTGGCCGTGCTCGAGGTGCTGGCCGAGTCGCATGATCACCCTCGCGTCGACCAGGTCATCGAACGGGTCCGCACGCGTGGGGTCATGATCTCCACCCAGGCCGCCTACGACGTCTGCGAGGCGCTGCACCGTGGCGCCCTGGCGCGCCGGATCGCCCTCGCGGGCGGGCCCGTGCGCTATGAGGCGCGGGTCGGCGACAACCACCATCACCTGGTCTGTCGCGACTGCGGGCTGACGGTCGATGTCGACTGCGCCCGCGGCGAGGCGCCGTGCCTGGAGCCGGAGAGCGCCCACGGCTTCGCCCTCGACGAGGCCGAGGTCACCTACTGGGGCCTGTGTCCCACCTGCCAGATCCACGACGACAGAAGGGCCACCGCATGAGCGACGATCGCACCCTCACCAATCGCCAGGGCCACCCGGTCCACGACAACCAGAACCAGCGCACGATCGGTGATCGTGGACCGGCGACCCTCGAGAACTACCAGTTCCTCGAGAAGATCAGCCACTTCGATTGCGAGCGCATCCCCGAGCGCGTCGTGCACGCCCGCGGCTTCACCGCCTACGGCACGTTCGAGGCCTACGGCAAGGTCGGCGACGAGCCGATCGCGAAGTTCACCCGCGCCAAGCTGTTCCAGGAGGCGGGCAAGCAGACCGACATCGCGATCCGCTTCTCCACCGTCGCCGGTGGTCGCGACTCCTCCGAGGCCGCTCGTGATCCGCGCGGCTTCGCGGTGAAGTTCTACACCGAGGACGGCAACTGGGACCTGGTCGGCAACAACCTGGGCGTCTTCTTCATCCGCGACGCGATCAAGTTCCCCGACTTCATCCACTCCCAGAAGCCGGATCCGGTCACCTTCCGCCAGGAGGCGTGGCGCCAGCTGGACTTCATCAGCCAGTCGCCCGAGTCCCTCCACATGGTCATGCTGCTCTACTCGCCGCGCGGCATCCCGGCCTCCTACCGCCACCAGCAGGGCTTCGGCGTGAACACGTACAAGTGGATCAACGAGGCCGGCGAGTCGCTCCTGGTCAAGTACCACTGGATCCCCAAGCAGCCCGTTCGCAGCTGGACCGCGGCCGACGCCGCCGCCGTGCAGGGCGACGACCTCGGCGCGCACTCCAAGGACCTCTACGAGGCGATCGAGGCCGGGGACTACCCGCAGTGGGAGCTCCAGGTCCAGATCATGAGCGACGACGAGCACCCCGAGCTCGACTTCGACCCGCTCGACGACACGAAGGTGTGGCCCGAGCAGGACTTCCCGAAGATGGCCGTCGGGAACATGACGCTGAACCGCAACGTGGACAACGTCTTCGCCGAGAACGAGCAGATCGCGTTCGGCACGGGCGTCCTCGTCGACGGGCTGGACTTCTCCGACGACAAGATGCTCGTCGGGCGGACGTTCTCCTACAGCGACACGCAGCGCTACCGCGTCGGCCCCAACTACCTGCAGCTGCCGGTCAACCAGGCCAAGAACGCGAAGGTCGCGACCAACCAGCGCGACGGGCAGATGGCCTACTCGGTCGACGGCACGGGCGAGAACCCGCACGTCAACTACGAGCCGTCCGTCCAGGGCGGCCTCGTCGAGGCCGGCGGTCCCGGGCACGACGAGGTCGGTCCCGAGATCAACGGCCGGCTGACCCGCAAGCGGATCGCCCGCACCAACGACTACAAGCAGGCGGCCGAGCGCTACCTGCTGTCGGAGGACTGGGAGAAGGACGACCTCGTCGCCAACCTCGGCGGCGACATCGCCACCGTCCCGCGCCACATCCAGGAGCGGATGATGTGGCACATGTACATGATCGACGACGAGCTGGGCAACCGGATCTCGGAGATCACCGGCATCACCGCCGACGACGTCCGCGACCTGGGTCCGCTCGCGACCCAGACCCTGACCGAGGACGAGCTGGCACGCGCCGCCAACCTCGGCAAGAACGGCCCGCGCGAGGTGCCGGACGTCATGACGCACTGCGTGCCCAACGAGCGCGACGTGCAGGCCGGCGAGGCCGTCACGGCGTAGGCGCCGCAGCACCGAGTACGTCGCAGGGCCCGGGCCGGACGCATCGTGCGTCCGGCCTCGGTCGTCGGACACGCTGCGCGACGCGGGCTAGCCCCTGATCGCCTCCGCGCGCTCGGCCTCGCGCAGCGCCTCCAGCAGGCGCAGCCAGCCCTCGCTGACCGTCGGGTAGGACGGCACCGCGTGCCACAGCCGCTCGACGGGGACCTTCCCGACGATCGCGACGGTGGCCGAGTGCAGCAGCTCCGGGGTCTCGGTGCCGACGAACGTCGCGCCGAGGAGCAGCCGGGAGCTCTGGTCGATGACGAGCTTCGCGCGGCCGACGTAGTCGTCGCGCACCAGCGAGGCGCCGGCCACGGCGGCGAGGTCGATCTCGACCGTACGCACGTCGGCGCCGGCGTCGCGCGCCTGCTGCTCGGTCACCCCGGCGGCGGCGACCGGCGGGTCGGTGAAGCAGACCTGGGGGACCGCGCCGTGGTCGGCCAGCGCGACGAAGCGCTCGTCGTCCAGCGGGCGGCCGGCGGCGCGGGCGACGATGACGTCGCCGCAGACGCGGGCCTGGTACTTGCCCTGGTGGGTCAACAGGGCGCGGCCGTTGACGTCGCCCACCGCGTACAGCCAGTCGCCGGCGACGGCGGTCACCGTCATGTGGTCGTCGACCTCGGGCGCCTGCGCCGGGTCCAGCCCCACGACGTCCAGGCCGACGTCGAGCGTGTTCGGCCGGCGGCCGGCGGCGACCACGACCTCGTCGACGACGATCGCCTCGCCGTCGACGGTCGCGGTGACCTCGCGGCCGCGCAGGAAGCCGACCTCGTCGCGCCGGACCGGACCGGACCCGACGCGCTCCAGGGTCGCCCCGATGCGCACGTCGACGCCCGCCTGCTCCAGTGACCGGCGCACCATCTGGCCCGCGAACGGCTCGTTCCTGGCCAGCAGCGCGGGCCCGCGCTCGAGGATCGTGACCTGCTCGCAGCCGAGCCCGGCCAGCCAGGTCGCCGACTCGGTGGCGACGACGCCGCCGCCGATCACCAGGACGCGCCGCGGGACCTCGTGGAGGTTGGTGACGTCGCGCGAGGTCCACGGCCGGGCCTCGCGCAGACCGTCGACCGGCGGGATCGTCGGCGTCGAGCCGGTGGCCAGGACGACGGCGTGACGCGCGTGGATCGTGCGCTGCTCGCCGTCCGGGGTCGCCACGACGACGGTCTTCTCGCCCGTCAGCCGAGCACGGCCCCGCATGAAGTCGATCCCCTCGCCGGCGGCCCAGGAAACCTGGCGGGAGTCGTCGAGCCCGTGCGTGAACGCGTCGCGGCGATCCAGCGCACCCCGGACGTCGACGGTGGTCGGGACGACGCCGCGGAGGTGGTGCGTGGTGTGGACGATCTCGACGGGGTGCAGCAGCGCCTTGCTCGGCATGCAGGCCCAGTAGGAGCACTCGCCGCCGAGCAGCTCGGCCTCGACGATGACGGCGCTCAGGCCGCCCTGGACGGCGTAGTCGGCGGCGTTCTCCCCGACGGGACCGCCGCCGATGACGACGACGTCCCAGGTATCCGGCGCGGTTGCGGTCATGTGCCCCGACGCTTACCCCGCCAGGCGGCGTGGCGAGCGCGGGTCGGCGCCGCGGATGGCTCAGGCCGCGGGCAGCTTCGCGACGCTCAGTGCTCCGCGGCGGCGTCGGGACGCGTCTGCGTCGCGGCATCGCGGAAGACCCAGATGCGCATCAGGACGAAGCGCACCGCGGTCGCGGCCAGCCCGGAGACGACGGCGGCCGCGGTGTCCAGCAGCCCGCCCGGATGGCCGAGCGCGCTCGCCAGCGCCAGCAGGACGACGGACGAGGCGCCGACGCCGAGCGCGTAGGCGACCGCGTAGCCCGCCAGCTGCGGGAGCAGCGGCTCGTGCCCGGCCTGGAACGTGAGGTGGCGGTTGGCGACGAAGTTCGCCCCCATCGTCGCCGCGAGGCCGATCGCGTTGGCGGCCAACGGCGCCAGGCCGACCGCGCGCAGCGCCGCGTAGATCGCGGCGTACGCCAGCGTGCAGAGGACGCCGATCACCACGAACGACCGCAGCTGTGCCCCGAAGGTCATGGATGCATCACACGGGTTCCCGTTAAACCGGGACGCAACCGCGATGAAGACGTGGGTAAGCCGGCGGCGATCAGACGCGATCGAGGATGACCACGGGGATCTCGCGGTCGGTCTTGCGCTGGTAGTCGGCGTACGCCGGCCAGGCCTGCACGGCGAGCTCCCACCACGCCGGCTTCTCCTGCGGCGTCGCGACACGGGCGCGGGCGGTGAACACGTCGTCCTTGATCTGCACCTTCACGTGCGGATCGGCCTCGAGGTTGACGAACCACGCGGGGGGCTCGGGCGCTCCGCCCTTGGAGGCGATGACCGCGGGGACGCCGTCGCGCTGCACGAAGATCAGCGGGGCGACGCGCTGCTCCCCGGACTTGGCGCCGGTCGTGGTGAGCAACAGGATCGAGGTCCCGTTCTCCCAGTCGTAGCCGACCTCGCCGTCGGTCTCGATGTAGCGGTCGATGTGCTCCTGGCCGAACAGCATCACCCCAGGCTACTCCCAGCCGACTCCGAGCAACGAGCACCAGGCTGGCAGATGTGACCGATCTCAGCCTGTCCGATCCGACCCGCCTGGCCGCTCCCGGCGTGCGGCGCCTGACCCGCGCGGCCCGTGCCGTCCCGCCGGAGCTGGCGCTCCTCCTCGCCCTCGCCGCCGTGCTGAACCTGTGGGCGCTCAGCCGCAACGGGCTCGCCAACGAGTACTACGCGGCGGCCGTACGGTCGATGGCCTCCAGCTGGCACGACTTCCTCTACGGCTCGCTGGACGCCGCTGGTCTGCAGACCGTCGACAAGCCGCCGATGGCGCTGTGGGTCCAGGCGCTGTCGGTGCGGCTGTTGGGCTTCTCCTCGCTGAGCATGCTCGTGCCCCAGGCCCTGATGGGCATCGCGAGCGCCGGGTTGGTCTACGACCTCACGCGCCGTCGTTTCGGCCGCTTCGCGGGGTTCGCCGCGGGCATCGCCCTCGCGACCACGCCGATCATCGTCGCCGTCTCGCGCCACAACAACCCCGACGCGCTGCTCGTCCTCTGCTGCACCCTCGCCCTGTGGGCGATCGTCCGGGCGCTGGAGGCGGGCCGCACGCGCTGGCTCGTGCTCGCCGGCGCGTGCGTCGGGCTCGGCTTCGAGACGAAGATGGCCGCGGCGCTGCTGATCGTCCCCGGTCTCGCGGCCGCCTACCTGTGGGTGGCGCCGACGGGACGCTGGAAGGCGATCCGCCAGCTCGGGCTGGGCGGCGTGGCGATGGTCGTCGTCGGCGGGGCCTGGCCGCTGCTGGTCCTCCTCACGCCGGCCGCCGACCGCCCGTGGATCTCGGGCACCAGCGACAACAGCGTCCTCTCCCTGGTGCTCGGCTACAACGGGCTCGGCCGCCTGGCCGGTCAGGCGGGCGGGCCGGCGTCTCTGGGCGGCGGTGGCGGCGGCGGCACGTCGGCCCTGTTCGGCGGGGACGCCGGCGCCTTTCGGCTGCTGAACTCGGCCCTCGGCGGGCAGGGCGGCTGGCTGCTGGGCTTCGCGGTCGCTTCGGCGGTCGCGCTGGTCGTGGGCTCGCGCCTGCGCCGCACCGACGCCCGCACCGGCTGGCTGATCGCGGTCGGCGGCGCCTTCGCGGTCATCGCCGTCGCGTTCAGCTTCGCCTCAGGGATCTTCCACCCCTACTACGTGTCGCTGCTGGCGCCCTTTACCGCGGCGCTGGTCGGCGCCGGCGTGGCGCAGCTCGCGGCCGGTGACCGGTTTGCCCGGATCGCCTCGCCGCTGCTGGTCGCCGCGGGCGTGATCGTCGAGATCGTCGTGCTGCGCGAGTACGACACCCTCTCGTGGCTGCCGCCGGTGCTGGTCGTCGGCGGCATCGCAGCGGCGCTCGTCCTGACCTCGCCGATCCTCGCCCGGTGGCGTGCGTGGGTCGTCGCCGCAGCGCTGGCGCTGATGCTGGCGGCCCCGGCGACGTGGGCGGTCCAGACGCTCGGCCACGCGACGAGCGGGACGTTCCCGATGGGCGGCCCCCAGACCGCGTCGGTCATGGGCGGCGGCGGTGGGCGCGGCGGCTTCGGCGGCGGCGGACCGGGCGGTGGGGGAGCCCCGGGCGGCACCCGGGGCGCGCCGCCGCAGCTGGCGGGCGGGGGAACGGCCGGCGGCGGGGCGGGCGGGATGTTCGGCGACGCGTCGGAGCTGACCTCCGCGCTGACGTACATCGAGAGCCACGGGGGCGGGACGCTCGGCGTCTCCAGCCAGTCGACGGCGGCCGCGGCGATCCTCTCCTCCGACGCGAAGGTCGCCGGACTGGGCGGCTTCTCCGGCAGCGAGTCCCGGGTCAGCCTCCAGTGGCTCGTCCAGGCGGTCCGCGACGGCAGGATCCGCTGGGTGCTGACGACGTCGGGCGCCATGGGCGGCACCAGCGGCGGCCGGGTCGGCGCGACGGAGCTGATGGCGAAGGTGGCGCAGGTCGGCACCTCGACGAGCGTGAGCGGCCTCTACGACCTCCAGGGTCTGGCCGACCGACTGGCAGCCGCCTGACCGCCCGGCGGCGTGCACCCGCGTCCACCCACGCTGCGGTAGCGTGCCGCCCATGTCCGACGGCCTGTTCGAACGCGGCGCGAAGGTCTGGGTCCACGGCCCGGACGGCGTCGCCGCTCCCGCGATCTACGTCGGTGGCGGCGAGAACGCCACCTTCTTCGGCGGCCCGCCGCTGGCCTACATCGTCTTGGAGGAGACGCGCGAGCCGGCCGAGGTCAACCTCGACCAGATCACGGCGCGGGACGCGTAGACGGGCCGCGGCCGGTCTGCCGGCGTGACGCCCCGCGACGACCGATCCGCGGCGCCGCTACCCCCTGCGACGACTGAGCGGCGCGTCGCCCTCCCACGCCGGCGCGCCCGAGCACAGCAGGTCGAGGAACTCGCGGGTCGCGCCGTGCAGGCCATGCAGCTGCGCCAGCGGCCGGTTCGCCAGCGCCAGCGTCACGAGCGGCGCCTCGCCGGTCGCGCGCTCGACGCGGACCGGGGTCGTCACGCGCTCCCACGAGCCCAGCAACCCCACGATGCGCCGTGAGCGGTCCGGGGTGAAGCGTCCCGGGTCCGTCTCGAGCAGGTGCAGGCGCCGCTGCGACAGCGCGAGCAGCACGGTCCGCGGCAGCCCGCCCGCCAGCTCGGGCCGGTGCACGGGGTGGCGCGGCGAGTCCCACGTCACCGGCCAGCCGAAGGCCGCCGCGCCGAGCAGGGGCGCGTCGACGTACGGCTGGGCGCGCTCGGCCAACCGATGCGCGCGCTTCTCCGAGAGCCACATCCCGCCACAGGATGGCGCACAGCCGTCGTTCGTTCAAGGGTTCCCGAGTGTGGCCGCAACGCGAACCGCTGACGGCCGAGGGCAGACGACCGCACCCGCGAGCAGCCGAACATGGTTCATGTGCCCGTCATCTCGGCCCGTCGTCCTCGCCCTGGCCGGGCACGACCACCTCCTGTAGCGTCATTCCCGTGACGGTGACCGCGCCAGGGGAGCACGCGGACGGTGAGGCCGAGGCCCGCCGGCACCGCCCCGCGATCGTCGCGGTCGACGACGAGCCCGCGGTCCTCGCCGCGGTCGCCCGCGACCTGCGCCGCGGCTTCGGCGAGCACTACCGGATCCTGCGCGCGCAGTCGGGTCGCGAGGCCCTCGATCTGCTGAAGGAGCTGCGCACGCGCGGCGACCAGGTCGCGCTGCTCATCGCCGATCAGCGGATGCCCGGGATGGCCGGCACCGAGTACCTCGTCGAGGCGCGCAAGATCGTCCCCGAGGCCAAGCGCGTGCTGCTCACCGCCTACGCCGACACGGAGGCGGCGATCGCGGCGATCAACGAGGTCGCGCTCGACTTCTACCTGCTCAAGCCGTGGGATCCGCCGGAGGAGCAGCTCTACCCGGTGCTCCAGGACCTGCTCACGACGTGGGAGTCCGGCGCGCTGCTGGAGTCCGGCGGGGTGCGCGTCATCGGCCACCGCTTCTCCAAGGAGTCGCACGACGTGCGCGACTTCCTGGCCCGCAGCCGCATCCCCGCGCGCTGGCTCGACGTGGAGCGCGACAGCGAGGCGCGCGAGCTGCTGAACGTCGTCGGCGTCTCCGCCGACCGCCTGCCGGTCGCCCTGATGGAGGACGGCAGCGTGCTCGAGCGCCCGACGCTGCGTGAGCTCGCGACCCGCCTGGGCGTCGCCTCGATGCCGCTGCAGGAGCACTACGACCTCGTCATCGTCGGCGGCGGCCCGGCCGGGCTGGCCGCGGCGGTCTATGGCGCGTCCGAGGGCCTGCGCACGGTGATGGTCGAGCAGGAGGCGACCGGCGGCCAGGCCGGCCAGTCGTCGCGCATCGAGAACTACCTCGGCTTCCCGATGGGGCTCAGCGGCTCCGACCTCGCCCGTCGCGGCACCGACCAGGCGCGCCGCCTGGGCGCCGAGCTGCTGACCGTGCGCGAGGTCGTCTCGCTGGAGGTCGACGGCGCCGGGCGCTTCATCCGCCTCGGCGGCGAGGAGGCCCAGCTGAGCGCGAACTGCGTGCTCGTCGCGTCGGGCGTCTCCTACAACCAGCTTCAGGCCCCGGGCTTCGCGGAGCTGACCGGCGCCGGCATCTACTACGGCGCGGCCCTAAGCGAGGCGCGCTCGTGCGCCGATCAGCACGTCGTGGTCATCGGCGGCGCCAACAGCGCCGGCCAGGCCGCCGTCTACTTCTCGGGCTACGCGTCCCGGGTGACGATGCTCGTGCGCGGCGAGTCGCTGACGAAGTCGATGTCGAAGTACCTCGTCGAGCAGCTCGAGGCGCTCCCCAACGTGGAGATCCGCACCCGCAGCCAGGCGGTCGCGGCCGAGGGCGACGACCACCTGCGGCAGCTGCGCATCCGCGACGCCGATGGCAACGAGGCGCTCGAGGACGTGGACGCCTGCTTCGTCTTCATCGGCGCCGCCCCGCGCACCGACTGGCTGGACGGGGTCGTGGCGCGCGATGAGAAGGGGTTCATCCTCAGCGGGCTCGACATCCCCGACGGCGGCTGGCCGCTGCACCGCGACCCGATGGTGCTGGAGACGAGCGTGCCCGGCGTCTTCGTGGCCGGCGACGTGCGCGCGCGCTCGATCAAGCGCGTCGCCTCCGCGGTCGGCGAGGGCTCGATGGCGGTGTCGCTCATCCACCAGTACCTCGCGGCGGGCTGATGAGCACGATCGCGGCCGTCACCGCCGCCGAACTGCGCATCGTCGACCTGTTCGACGGGCTGGACGACGCCCAGCTGGAGCCGTGGGTCGCGGCTGCGACGGTCGCCGAGTTCGAGGCCGGCGACACGGTCATCGAGCCGAACGCGCTCGCCGGGGTGCAGCTCCTGCTCGCCGGCACCGGGCAGCTGCAGGCCGTCTCCAACGGCACCACCGACATGATCAGCCGCCAGGTCGCGCCGACGTGGATCGGCGCGGTGGCGTCGCTGACCCGCTCGCCGCTCGGCGTGCGCATGGAGGCGCTGGAGCACTGCCGTCTGGCCACGATCGGGGTCGATGACTTCGAGCGGCTCGTGCTGTCGGAGCCGATCGTGCATGGCCGCATCATGCGGCAGGTCCGCCCGGTGCTCGGCACGCTGATGGGCCGCGAGCAGAGCCAGGCGCACCTTGCCGCGCTGGGCACGATGGCCGCGGGCCTGGCCCACGAGCTGAACAACCCCGCGGCCGCGTCCAAGCGTGCCGCCGCGCAGATGGGCGAGGCGCTGGACACGCTCGCCCAGACGATCGGCCGCTTCGTCGAGATGGGTCTGGAGCGCGAGGACGCCGGGCGTCTCGTCGAGCTGCAGCAGGAGGCGCTGGCCCGCGCCGGAGCCTGCACGATCATGGATCAGCTCGATGTCGCCGACCGCGAGGACGAGCTGTCGGACCGCCTCGAGGCGATCGGGGTCCGCGAGCCATGGGAGGTCGCCGCGCCGCTGGCCGCGGCCCGCCTGGACATCGAGTGGGTGGACCGCGTCGTCGCCGCCACCGGGGCCGCCGCGCCCGCGGCGATCGAGTGGATCGCCACCCACCTGACGGCGCGCGGCCTGGCCCAGGAGCTGCAGGAGTCCTCAGAGCGGATGAGCAGCCTGGTCGGCGCGATCAAGTCGTACTCGTACATGGATCGGGGCGAGACCCAGGAGATCGACATCCACGAGGGGCTGGAGACGACGATCGTCGTGCTCGGCCACAAGCTCAAGCAGACGACGATCGAGCTCGTCCGCGACTACGACCGCTCGCTCCCCAAGCTCATGGTCCATGGCTCCGAGCTCAACCAGGTGTGGACGAACCTGCTGGACAACGCGATCGACGCGCTGGACGGCAGCGGCACGATCACGCTGCGCACCCGGCCCGACGGCCGCTGCGTACTGGTCGAGATCGCCGACGACGGTCCGGGCATCCCGTCCGAGGCGCTCGCCAAGGTGTTCGACCCGTTCTTCACGACGAAGGACGTGGGCCAGGGCACCGGGCTGGGCCTGGACGCGGCGCGGCGGATCATCGTCGATCGCCACGGGGGCTCGCTGACCGTCGACTCCCGGCCCGGGTCGACGACCTTCCACGTCTGGATCCCCTACACCGAGTCCGAGCCTCCCGCGCGCTGACGGCGCTCCGCCAGCTGCCATCATCGGAAGATGGCTGCCACCTGCACGCATCTGGACTCCGTCCGCGTCACCGAGCTGCCCGCGTCGGTCGACGGCTGTGTCGACTGCCTTGCCGCCGGGACGAAGTGGCTGCACCTGCGCATCTGCCTGGAATGCGGCCACGTCGGGTGCTGCGACGACTCCCCCGAGCACCACGCCACGGCGCACGCCGGCTCCTCGTCGCACCCGATCATCCGCTCGCTCGAGCCGGGCGAGGACTGGTCGTGGTGCTTCCCCGACGAGCTGGCGATGCGCCTACCCGAGGTGCGCGGCGAGACGAGGATCCCGCCGTCGCCGCTGGGGATCGAGTGGGGCCTGGGCTGAGCGAGCGGGTGAGGGCGGCCGACGGTTCTCCGGACAGACGATCGAGCTGGGCGGCGGAGGCGGAGAGGGACATGCCCGACGCACACCCCTCTCCGCGATCGGTCAGTGGCCGCGGACCGTGCGCTTGAAGACGCCGGTCTTCACCTGCGCGCCGCCGCGGCTGGTGATGCGGATGCTGATCCTGCCCTTGGTCTTGACCGTGATCTTCACCTTGGCCGAGTAGGGCCGCGCGGCCGTCGTCTTGGCGGTGAGGCGCAGCGAGGCCTGCTTCGTGAAGCGCACGACGCGACCGTGACGGCGGCCGATCACCGTGATGACCACGCGCTTGGTCGAGGAGCGGATCGTCCCCGCGCTGCTGCCGCGCAGCTTCTTGC
This sequence comes from Solirubrobacterales bacterium, assembly GCA_025964175.1. Lineage (GTDB taxonomy): Bacteria > Actinomycetota > Thermoleophilia > Solirubrobacterales > Solirubrobacteraceae > Capillimicrobium. The sequence continues at coordinate 141 of JAOPZL010000095.1, read as the reverse complement.
TCAGCGTGAGCGTCGGCGTGTAGACCCGCCGGCCGACCCCGCTGGTGCTCGATCCGGCGGCTCCGGTGCGATTGGCGTTCGTGCCGTTGGTCCCGTTCGTGCCGTCGGCGCCGGTGCCGGACGCGCCCGCGCCGCCGCCGC
>JAOPZL010000069.1 GCA_025964175.1 Solirubrobacterales bacterium | reverse complement strand
TCCGCGCCCGCGGGGTCCCAGCAGCCCGACGCGCAGCGCGGCGCGGACTGAGCCGGCCGGGCTGACCGGCGCGGGCGCACCACTACGCTGGGTCGTCGTGGGACCGCTCCTTCCGGACACCGGACCGACTGGTCCCCGCATGCTGCGCCGCGTGCGCGGCATCGCGCTCGAGATGCTCGCCTTCGCCGGGGTGACCATCACCCTCCCGCTGCTGCTCCTCGTCGCGGGGGTCGTCGACCTCGCGCTCTGGGTGCGCCGCCGCAAGCCGTGGGTGGGCGTGCGGCTGGTGGCGATGCTGTGGTGGTTCCTGCTGGGGGAGATGCGCGGGATCGCGACGATCTTCGCGATCGGGATCGCCGCTCGCGGTCGCGACAGCACGACGCGGCGGGCACGGATCTACCGTCTGCGCCAGCGCTGGGCCGCGATGCACCTCGGCGGCGTGCGGCGGCTGTTCGGGCTGCGCTTCGAGCTCGAGGGTCTCGACGACGCCGGTCCCGGGCCGGTGCTGATCTTCATGCGCCACGCGTCGATCGTCGACAACATGCTGCCTGACGCCATCGTCGGCCGCGCGCACGGGCTGGGACTGCGCTTCATCATCAAGCGGGAGCTGCAGCTGCTGCCGACGATCGACATCGGCGGGCGCTGGGTGCCGACCGTCTTCGTCCGCCGCGCGTCAAGCGACCCGGAGGCCGAGCTCGCCGAGGTGCGCAAGCTCGCGATCGACCTCGGATCCGACGAGGGTGTGCTCGTCTACCCGGAGGGCACGCGGCACACGGCGGCCAAGCTCGCGCGCGCCCAGGCGACGATCGCCGAGCGCCAACCCGAGATCGCGCCGCTCGCCGCCCGCCTGCACCACGTGCTGCCCCCGCGGCTGGGCGGTCCGCTCGCGCTGCTGGAGTCCGCCCGGGGCGTCGACGTCGTCTTCTGCGGCCACGTCGGCTTCGACGGCTTCGAGCGCGTCCGCGACATCTGGGCCGGCGGCCTCGTGGGCAGCGCCGTCCGGGTGCGCTTCTGGCGCCACCCGGCCGCCACGATCCCCACGGACCGCGACGCCCGGATCACGTGGCTGTACGAGCAGTGGCAGATCCTCGACGACTGGATCGGCACCCATCGCGAGGGCACCGTGGTGGCGTCCGACGCCCAGTCGCTGACGGGCGCGACGGCCTAGGATCCGTTCCATCAGCGACTCCGGCATGCATATCCTCATGGCCCGCGCCGACGCCGAGTCGGCCGCCGGGCGCTCCGGCTACAGCGACGAGCAGCGAACCGAGCTGCACGCGCGGATCGCCGCCGGGGCCGACGACCTCAGCGCCGACGACCGCCGGGTCCAGGAGCTGGCGCAGGGCGCGCACTACCAGCAGGACGCCGCGTCGTCGCGCTCCGTGCGCGCCCGCGAGATGCAGGAGGAGTTCGACCGCATCTTCTGGGGCGTCGAGCCGGCGCCCTAGTCGCGCTCGCGCCCGCGCGACGCGTCGAACCGGCGGCGGTCTCGCTTCGTCGGCCGGCCGCCTCCGCCCTCCTGGACCGGTGGTGCGGCGCGGCGCTGGGCCACGTACTCGGCGCGGCGCTGCGCGCTCTCCGCGGTCTCGTCGTAGAGCAGCGCCGCCTCGGTCGCCGGACCGCGGCGGGACGCGATCGCGCGGATCACGAGGGCGGTCTGAACCGGGCCGTTGGAGAACTCCAGGCGGTCCCCGACGCGCACGTCGCGGCTCGGCTTCACCTTCTGCCCGTTGATCGAGACGCGTCCGCCCTTGATCGCGTCGACGGCCAGCGCGCGGGTCTTGACCAGTCGCGCGGCCCACATCCACTTGTCGACCCGGACCGGTTCGGGCTCGTCGCTCATGACCGTGCATGATCCCACGCGCGCGACGGCAGGCGCGCGACGGGAGTCCTAAGCTGGGTCCATGTCCGCCAACGCTCCGCGCAGTGTCAAGATCGGTGAAGACGAGCGGGGTGGCTGGACGTCCGATCGGCCGCGCCGTCCGGGTGAGGCCGAGCGCCCGCCCCGTGAGCCCGACATCAGCGTCCGCGGACGCGTCCTCGCGCCGAGCGATCGCCTGCGCTACTCGCCGGGCAGCCTGCTGCTCGTCGCGTGCGCCGACCACGGTGCGCAGAACCGCTTCCTCGGACGCGTGCTCGAGGAGCAGGGCGCGCTGCTGTCGATGGACAAGGTCCGCGGCCTGCTGAAGGGCAAGGTCCCGGAGGACGCGATCGAGGCCAAGAGCCAGGAGCTGCTCGACGCCGCCGTCAACAAGCGCCTCTCCGCCGGCCAGTCGGTCGTCGTCGCGCTCGACAGCCTCGACGTCGCCGAGAGCAAGCGCTACGTGATGGCCGCTTATCGCAACAAGCGCCCGCGCCACATGATCCTGCTCGAGGTGCCCAAGGCGCAGGTCGCCGACGAGGACGCCGCCGCCCTGCAGGAGCTGCGCACGACGCTGGACGCCGGCGAGCTCGGCGCCGAGGGCTACGCGACGTCGCTGCGCCTCGGCGGCCGCAGCGTCGAGGAGCTCAACCGCATCGTCTTCCGGCCGCCGCCGGCCGAGGACTGAGCCCCACCACAGCGCCGTGGCCCGCGACCGCGACCCCAACCTCGTCTACTCCAGCAGCGACGGCGACCTGCGCAAGGCGGGCCGCTCGCCCGCGTCCGCGCCGTCGGGCGGGGCCGGCGGCGGCCGTGTGAAGGTCCGCCGCGAGACGGCGGGCCGGCGGGGCAAGGCGGTCACGACGGTGGCCAACGTCCCCGTCGACGACGCTGCCCTGCGCGAGCTCGCGGGCAGGCTGAAGAAGCGCTGCGGCGTCGGCGGCTCCGCGAAGGACGGTGTCATCGAGCTGCAGGGCGACCACCGCGACGTGGTCATGTCCGTCCTCGCCGCGGAGGGCTTCGACGCGGTGCTGGCCGGCGGCTGAAGCTACCGTCCGGCCCATGGCCAGCAACGAGAAGCCCCAGGTCGACATCCCCGCCGACACGCCGCCGTCCTACCAGCTCGAGCTCGAGGACATCGAGGTCGGTGACGGCGACGAGGCCGTCGCCGGGAAGACGGTCGAAGTCCACTACGTCGGCGTCTCGTGGAAGAACGGCGAGCAGTTCGACGCCTCCTGGGATCGCGGGGACACGTTCAAGTTCGGCCTCGGCAAGAGCCAGGTCATCCAGGGCTGGGATGAGGGGGTCGCCGGGATGAAGGTCGGCGGCCGCCGCCGCATCACGATCCCGCCGCACATGGCCTACGGCAAGCGCGGCGCCGGCAACGTCATCGGGCCCGACGAGACGCTCGTCTTCGTCGTCGACCTGATCGGCGTGCGCTGAGCGAGCGCCGGCGCCGGCTCTAGCTCCGCTTCAGCCCGAGGTCGGAGATCGGGCCGAGATGGGCGAGCTTGTCGGGGTTGAGCATCGACTTGACCCCGACGACCACGCCACCGGAGATCTCCAGCGCCATCACGTTGACGAGCCGGCCGTCGGGATCCATGGTCCGGAGCCCCGGCTGGCCGTTGACGAGCACCGCCTCCAGCGTCGCGCCCCAGCGCTCGCCCCGCACGTAGAACGCTCGCAGGGCATGGGCGATCGCGGCGGCGCCGACCAGCGGCCGGGCGATCGAGATCGCCTTTCCGCCGCCGTCGCCGAGCAGTATCGCGCCGGGGGCGAGCAGCGCGACCAGGCCCTCCATGTCGCCCTCGCGCGCGGCCTCCAGGAACCGTGCGGCCAGCGCCAGCCGCTCCTGCGGGTCGGGGTCGAAGCGCGGCTGGTCGTCGGCGATCCGCCGCCGCGCCCGGCTGAGGATCTGGCGGCAGTTCGCCTCGCTCTTGTCGACGATCGGGGCGATCTCGGCGAAGTCGTAGTCGAACGCGTCGCGCAGCACGAGGACGGCGCGCTCCTCGGGTGTGAGCCGCTCCAGCAGGGTCAGGAAGGCGAGCGAGATCGTGTCGGCCTCCTCGACCTCGCGCAGGGCGACGTCCTCGACCAGCGGCTCGGGCAGCCACGAGCCGACGTAGGTCTCGCGCCGGACGCGGGCCGAGCGCAGGACGTCGATCGCCAGCCGGGTGGTGACGGTGGTCAGGAAGGCCTGCGGGCTGCGGACGTCGTCGGCGCCGTGCAGCCGCAGCAGCGCGTCCTGCACGACGTCCTCGGCCTCGGCCACCGAGCCGAGCATGCGGTAGGCGACGGAGAAGGCGAGCGGTCGAAGGTCCGCGGTGACGTCCACTGTCACAGCCTGGCACGCCGTCTCGTCGAACGGGCATGCACGTCTTCCTCGCAGGAGCCACCGGCGCCATCGGGCGCGCCCTGATCCCGATGCTCAGCGCCGACGGCCACACGGTCACCGGCACGACGACCCACCCGGCGCGCGCCGACGAGCTGCGCGCGCTGGGTGCGACCCCCGTCGTGGTCGACGGCCTGGACCGCGGTGCGGTCCTCGCGGCGGTCGCGGCGGCGCGGCCCGACGCGATCGTCCACCAGATGACGGCGCTGGCCGACATGGACATGCGCAAGGCCCAGAAGAGCTTCGCGCTGACCAACCGGCTGCGGATCGAGGGCACCGACCACCTGCTGGAGGCGGCGCGGGCGAGCGGCGTGCAGCGCGTGATCGTCCAGAGCTACGCCGGCTGGCCGTTCGCGCGGGTCGGTGGGCCGGTGAAGTCCGAGACCGACCCGCTGGACCCCGACCCGCCCCGGCAGCTGCGCGCGATGCTCGACGCGATCCGCCACGTGGAGTCGCACGTGCCCGCGGCCGGCGGCGTCGTGTTGCGCTACGGCGCGCTGTACGGCCCGGGCACCGGGCTGGTGCCCGGCGGCGACCAGTGGGAGGAGGTGCGGGCGCGCAGGTTCCCGCTGATCGGCGACGGCGGCGGCGTGTGGTCGTTCGCCGAGGTCCGCGACGCGGCCCGCGCCACCGTCGCCGCGCTGGAGCAGTGGACGCCGGGGGAGATCTACAACGTCGTCGACGACGACCCGGCCCCGGTGCGCGAGTGGCTTCCGGCGCTGGCCGCGGCGGCCGGCGCGAAGCCGCCCCGCCACGTCCCCCGATGGCTCGGGCAGCTGCTGGGCGCCCATCTCGTCGTGATGATGTGCGAGGTCCGGGGCGCCTCCAACGCCAAGGCGCGCGAGCGGCTGGGCTGGACGCCCGCGACGCCGAGCTGGCGGAAGGGGTTCCGGGAGCTGGCCGGCTCAGGTTCCGCCCGTGGGGCCGGCGGGATCGTCCCGGCGCGGTGAGGCCGGCGGCTAGACGTGCAGCCCCGCCCGGCATCCGCGCCGCACGACGGCCCGGTCGCCGGGCGCCGCCCGCCGCTTGGCGAACCAGAAGGCGATCGAGTCGTCGTCATCGCTGATGCCGCCATAGATCTTGGCGATGTACCCAGCATGCAGGGAGGCGCATTCCGCCCGCGCCGCGGCCGCCGTTCTCAGCGGGGGCATGCCCTGTCCGGCGGCGCGCGCCGGGCCGGTCTCGGTGTGGGTGATCGTCACGCCGGGCGGGATGTGGCGCGCCGCGCGGGCCGCGGCGCCCGCGTCATTGGTCGTGCCGCTCCCGCCGTCGCCGCCACCGCCGCATCCGCCCAGCGCGAGCGCGACCGTCGACGCGGTGAGCGCGAGGAGCAGTGCGGTGCGCGAACCCGTTCCAGCCACGTGGGGGATGCTACGCCCGTGACGGCGCGGAACTGAGAAAGTGGCGTGCATGAAGCGTCTTCTGGGGTCGGCCGGCGCGATGCTGGCGATCGCGCTGGTCTGCGTGGCGGACGCGTCCGCGCTCTCGGCCCACGGCAGCGTGGAGCAGGTCCAGGTCACCGGCGCGCGCGCCGGAGCGACGCTGAAGCTCGTCGACCGTCGCGGGCAGCGCGTGCAGGCGCATCGCGCGACGAAGCTCGGTGCGTTCGTCTTCCGCCAGGTCTCGCCCGGCACGGGCTATCGCGTCGTCACGACGGGGCGCCACCCGAAGCGCTCGCGCAAGGTGACCGTCCTCTCGACGAGGTCCGCGCCCCCGAGCACGAAGCTCTACGGGCAGACGCTGAAGGACGGCTACGGCTACCTCACCACCCGCGACGGCACGAAGCTCGCGATCAACGTCCACCTGCCCGGTCCGGCCGACCAGGGCCCGTACCCGACGTTGGTCGAGTACGCCGGCTACGGCTACGCCAACCCGGCCGGCGGGCAGTCCTCCATCGCCCAGATCCCGCAGGCGCTCGGCTTCGCCGTCGTCGACGTCAACATGCGCGGCACCGGCTGCTCGGGCGGCGCGTTCGACTACTTCGAGGCGCTCCAGGGCCTGGACGGCTACGACGTGATCGAGACCGTGGCTCGCCAGCCGTGGGCGGCGCACCACAAGGTCGGCATGATGGGGATCTCCTACGGCGGCATCAGCCAGCTGTTCGTCGCCGCCACGCGCCCGCCGAGCCTCGCGGCGATCGCGCCGCTGAGCGTCATCGACGACAGCGCGACGACCCTCTACCCGGGCGGCATCCTCAACACCGGCTTCGCCTTCGCGTGGGCCAAGGAGCGCGACGACGACGCGCTGCCCGCCACCAGGACGGGCGGCCAGCCGTGGGCGCTGGCCCAGATCGAGAAGGGCGACGGCGTCTGCAAGGCCAACCAGGCGCTGCACAGCGCCGCGGTCAACCTGGTCGCCAAGACGCGGGCCAACTCCTTCTACGTGCCGAAGATCGCCGACCCGCTGTCGCCGATCACCTTCGTCCACAAGATCGGCGTGCCCGTCTACCTCGCCTGCCAGTTCACCGACGAGCAGACCGGCGGCCACTGTCCCGACCTGGCCGAGCACTTCACCGGCACGACGCGCAAGTGGTTCACGTTCACCAACGGCACGCACATCGACTCGCTCGACCCGGCGACGTTCAACCGCTGGTACGACTTCCTGGAGCTCTACGTCGCACGCCGGGCACCGCGTCTGTCCGACGGGATCAAGGCGCTGTCGCCGACGATCTTCTCGACCGCGTTCGGCGTCCTCGGCGTGGTCCTGCCCGACGATCCGATCCAGGCCGCGCCGAGCTACGGGGCCGCGCTCGCCGCGTTCGAGCGGCTCGCGCCGGTGCGGATCCTGTTCGACAACGGCGCGGGCGCGGCACCCGGTCTGCCGATCAGCGGGTTCGAGCAGTCGTTCGCCCGCCTCCCGCTCCCCGGCACCCAGGCCCGCTCGTGGTACCTGGGCAGCGGCGGTGCGCTGACCGACGCGAAGGGGAGCGCCGCGTCGGCCGACTGGTTCACGTGGAACCCGAAGGCCCGCTCGGCCACGGACTTCACCGGTCCGACGGACTCCCATCCGGGCGGCCTGTGGACGGCGACCCCGACGTACCACTGGGAGGACAACCCGCCCGGCAGCGCCGTCTCCTACGTCAGCGAGCCGCTGACGGCCGACACCACCGTGGTCGGCGCGGGCGCCGTGCAGGCGTGGGTCAGGGCGTCGGTCGCCGACGTCGACCTGCAGGCCACGGTCTCCGAGGTCCGGCCCGACGGCAACGAGACCTACGTCCAGAGCGGATACCTGCGGACCAGCAGGCGGGCGCTGGACCCGGCCCGCAGCACGGAGCTCGAGCCCGTCCTCTCGCTTCGCAAGGCCACCGCCTCCCCGCTGCCCAGCGGGAGGTGGACCGACCTGACGATCCCGCTCTACTACCAGGGCCACGTCTACCGGGCGGGCTCGCGGATGCGGGTCACGGTCAGCGCCGTCAACGGCGACCAGCCGGTGTGGGCCTTCGGCGAGACCATTCCCGCGAGTGGCACGGCCGAGGTCTCGATCGCCCGCTCCGCGTCGATGCCGTCGCGGCTGGTGCTGCCGGTCGTCCCGGGCGTCGCCGTCCCGACGCCGCTGCCGCCCTGCCCGAGCCTGCGCGGTCAGCCGTGCCGGCCCTACGTCGCGCTGGCCAACCGGGCGGCGCCGGCCCGGCTCGGCGCCGGTGAGCAGCGCCGGCGCGCGCGGGCGGGAGGGGCCGAGGCCTGAGGCCCCCCGGCGCGTACGCTGATCACATGGCGTACACCACCGCGGACGGCCGGCAGCAGCTGCTCGACACCGTTGCCGAGGCGATCGACGAGGTCGGCGGAGCGCTGGCCGCGCTCGGCGCCGCCTACGAGGAGCTCGACGAGCGCAGCGCCGACGAGCTGGAGGCGACGCTCTTCCGCCCGGTCCAGGCGGCCTACGGGCGTGCGCAGCGCACCCACTCGGGCTTCGCGACGCGGGTCGGCCTGGAGGGCCGGACGTTCACCCAGCCCGAGCCGGGCTCCCGCGCGCTCGGCGCCCGCGGCTTCATCGACGACGCCGTCGAGTTCATCGGCACCGCCGACGACACGATCATCACGCTGCAGGACTCGCTGCTGCCCGTCGAGGTCGGCGACCCCGAGGTCCGCGCGGGCCTCGCCTCGGTCCGCGAGATCCTGGACCACCTCCCCGACCGCGCGGCGGAGCTGCTGCGCGTGCT
>JAOPZL010000063.1 GCA_025964175.1 Solirubrobacterales bacterium | reverse complement strand
CCCGCGCCCGGCCCGGCCGCCGCGCCGGCGCCCGCTCCGGCCCCCACGGCGTCTTCGGCCCCCGCTTCGACGCCCACCGCCTCAGGCGGCTGCGCGAACGCGAACGCCATCCCGACGGCGGCCAACGTCGCGGCCATCCGCGCCGCGGTGCTGTGCCTGGTCAACGCGCAGCGGGCGAACGCCGGGCTGAGCCAGCTGGGCGACAACGGTCAGCTCCAGGCCGCCGCACAGGGCCACTCCGACGACATGGTCGCCCGCGGCTACTTCTCGCACACCAGCGCCGACGGCCGCGACATGACCGCCCGCATCCAGGCGGCCGGCTACGTCGGCCAGACGTGGGGCGAGAACATCGCCTGGGGCGGCGGCAGCCTCGCCACCCCCGCGCAGATCGTCGGCAACTGGATGAACTCCGCGGGCCACCGCGCGAACATCCTCAACGGCGCCTACAGCGACAGCGGCATCGGCGTCGCCATCGGCACGCCTCCCGGCGGCCAGGGCGCCACCTACACGCACGACTTCGGCTCCCGCTAGCCGAGTCGACACCCGCCGGGCGCTCGCAGCTGGGAGCGCCCGGCGGCCTTTGTCATCCGCGCGGCGCGCTCGCCGCCCCGCGCGGAAGGCGACCAGGGCCTCGGCCGTAAGTCATACTGCGGCGTCGTGTTCGCGGTCGTGCTGTCCCTCTGTGCGTCAGCGTGTCTTGGTACGGCCGACTTCCTCGGCGGCCTGAAGGCGCGTGTGCTGCCCGTGGCCGTCGTCCTGCTCGTCGCGCAGGCGGTCGCGCTCCTCATCGCCGTGCCGATCGTGGCCATCAGCGGCGCGGATCCTCCGAGCACGGGGCAGTTCCTGGCGGGGCTGGCGGCCGGCCTGGCCAGCGTCGTCGGCCTGGTCTCCTTCTACCGCGCGCTCGCGATCGGGACGATGAGCATCGTCGCCCCGATCGCCGCGACCGGCGTCATCATCCCGGTCGCCGCGGGGCTCATCGACGGAGAGCAGCCGCACGCGCTCCAGTTCGCCGGGATGGCGCTGGCGGCCGCCGGAGTCGTGCTCGCCAGCCGCGAGCCCGCCAGCGAGGACCCCGACCACAAGCGCTCGAGCCGCGCCGCGATCGCGCTCGCCCTGCTGGCGGCGGCCGGTCTCGGGCTGCACTTCGTCGCCATCGACGCCGCGGCGGCGGGCAGCATCGAGTGGAGTCTGCTCACACCGCGCCTCAGCGCGGTGCCCCTGCTCGTCCTGATCGTCCTGCGGCTCCCGCGAGCGGTGCGCATGCGCGTGCGCCTGACCCGCGGTGACGCCGTCGCCCTCCTGGCCCTCGGAACGCTCGATGCGGCCGGAATCGGGATGTTCGCCTGGGCCAGCACTCAGGGCCTGCTGTCGCTCGTCGCCGTCGGCTCGTCGCTCTACCCGGTGGTGACGGTCATACTCGCGTGGTCACTGCTGCACGAGCGGCTGGGACGCCACCAGCGCATCGGCGTCGCCGGCGCACTGGCCGGAATCGTCCTGATCGCGGCAGGCTGAGCGCGGCGCGCGCCCGTCGGGGGCGTCTGCACCGCTGATCGGTGCGGCGGCAGTTGGCTATCTTCGGCCCTGCGACCACCCCTGACATCCCGGTGCCGATGGCCGGCGCGGCTGGAGAGTGGCCCAGTACCCCGATGCCCCTCCTCCGCCTGCTCCTCGCGGCAGCCGCCGCGCTGCTGCTTCTCCCCACCCCAACGCACGCCCGCCCGATCGTGGGGATCGGCGATCAGAACGCCGAGATGTTCGCCGACCCGAACTTCCGCACGCTCGGCGTGCGCATCGCCCGGATCGTGGTCCCCTACGACGCCGTCCTGCGCGGCGGCTGGGAACGCGATCGCATCGACGCCTGGATGGCGGCGGCGACGGCCAGTGCGATCGAGCCGCTCGTCGCCTTCAACCACTCCCGCTACGCCGGCCCGGGTCCGTCCGTCGCCGCCTACCGCAGCCACATCCAGGCGTTCCACCGGCGCTACCCGCAGGTGCGGCTCATCACGCCCTGGAACGAGGCGAACCACCGGCTGCAGCCCACCGCGAAGGACCCGCGGCTCGCCGCGGACTTCTACAACCAGGCCCTCAGCGTCTTCCCCGGCGCCCGCATCGTGGCCGCCGACGTCCTCGACCAGCCCGGGGTCCGCGACTGGCTGCGCGTCTTCCGCACCTACGCCTACCGCCATCCGCAGCTCTGGGGACTGCACAACTACGGCGACGCCAACCGCTTCCGCGCGTCCGGCTCCAGCATCACCGCGCAGGTCCTGCGCTTCCTCCCCGGCGAGCTGTGGCTGACGGAGACCGGCGGCATCGTGAACTTCGCCTCCTCGTTCCCCTATGACGAGCAGCGCGCCGCGCGGGGCGTGCGGCAGACCTTCACCCTCGCGGAGATGTCGCCGCGCATCACGCGGGTCTACCTCTACAACTGGTACGGCATCGCGGACCGCACCAGGTGGGACTCCGGCTTCGTGTCGGCATCCGGCGCGCCGCGCCCGGCGCTCGGGGTGCTGCGCCAGTACCTGGCCGGCTGAGAGGTCACGCCCAGCTCCGACGCAGGGGCTTGGCGCTTCAGCCCCGCCATGCGGGGTCAAAGCGCCAAGCACTCGCTCGCCACCTCATCGCCGCGGGTAGCGACCGAGGGCGGGGCTCACGTCTCGATGTTGCGGGGCCACTGGAAGAGCTGGGGCGCGTCGGGCTGGTAGTCGTGCATGAACGCCGCCAGCCCCTTGCGCAACGTGATGAGCGCCCGGTTGCGCGCATCGTCCGGGCCCCCCGGGAAGAAGAGGTCGGTGCCGACGCCGCCCAGCGGGATGGCCGGCTCGTACGGCGTCGAGAAGACGAACGTGAAGTAGAAGCTGAGTGCCTGGCCGATCGTGCCGGTGTTCGGCAGGTACGTCAGCAGGGTCTTGGTGTCGAGCCGGGCGCGCGGGTCCGGGATGTCGGTGCGCTGCAGACACTGGGGGAAGTTGGCCACGAACGTGAGCGCGGGGTTCGAGGTCGCGCTCAGCCGCGAGATCCCGTGGACCGTGACGCGGTAGAGCAGGCTCGTGAGGACTCCCGCCAGCGCCGCGCGGCTGTCCATCTCCGGCAGGCCCCGGATGTTCCCCCCGTCCGTCGCTGCGGAGGTGGCGATCCACGTCTGCAGGGACCCGTCAGCGGCGACGGACGCATCTGAGCCATACGTCGCGCGCACGTAGGACGTGACGTAGGTCTCGACGAGATCCCACATCGTCAGCAGGTGCTGCACGACGGGATACCGGTCCCACGGGGTCTTGCCGGTGAAGTCCGCCTCGCGAAGACCGAGCTGCGCCAGGGTCACCTTCGGGTCGTCGTCGAAGAACGAGCGCCCCGCGCCGTAGTCGTCCGCCAGCTGCAGGAACTCCGCGCTCGTCGCGATCGAGGTGGGAGGCGCGATGTCCGCCCACAGCGACAGGAGCACGTCGTCGAACGCGATCGCGTACTTCGACTGCGGCGCGAGCAGCTGGTAGACGGGATGGCCGGTCGGCAGCGTGTTGAACATCGTCATCTGCATCGCGGCGGTCACGAGATGCCAGTGGTAGACGTGCCCGAGCCAGATGCCGAAGACCGTGATCGAGACCTTGGCCGCCTGCAACGCGTAGAGCCACGCGCCGTCGGTCGCCCCCGCCCTCGTGAACAGCTTCTCGCCTCTGCCCTGGTAGCCGGCGACCAGGATGGCGACCGGCGTGAGCGCGCCCGTGTGCGGGTCGCGGATCAGCAGGGTGATCGTGCTCGGAGTGAACCGCGACGCGCCGTGCGCGGACTGCGGCTGGAGCGCGGCGAACCGGCTCATGTCGATGACGTACAAGCGCCCGGCGGCCGCCGGCGCGCGGAGGTCGCGGGCCCAGATCGCGTTGAACGAGCGCCGCAGAGCCCTGGCCCTGGCGGGCGTGACCTTCTCCGGGACGATCAGGTTGTAGCCGACGCCGTGCTCGGCGATCATCGGCCAGAACTGCCTGGTCGCGGAATCGGCGTCGGTCAGCGATGACGCCCAGACCGGCAGCGACTTCCGGCCGGCGCGGTAGACGTTGGGCACCGTCGTCCACCCCATCGAGAACTGCTCGGGGTGTTCGAGCGACGGGGGCTTCGTGCTCGAGCCGGCTCCGTAGAGGAACGCGTACGCGGGGCATTGCGCTCGACCCGACGGGAGTGGCGGAGACGCTCCCGAGGCTGGCGCTGCGCGCCGGGCAGGTGACGCAGGCGAAGCAGAGCCTCACCCAGAGCTTCACGATCCGCGGCGAGACCCGCCGGCGGTGGCGCTGCTCGCCGAACCGATCAGCAGGACGCCGGCGCCCGCCAGACCGGCTCCGATGAAGCCGCGCCGCCCGATCCGGGCGCCGTCGTTCTCGTTTGCGTGCGGGGACCGGTCGGCCATCGGCTTCGCTACTTCCCCGTGGAGGCCAGGTAGCCGCGGATGTCCCGGCTGTGCCCGACGTGGTTGTTCTCGACGTCACACGCGAGGCCGGTGCTGTAGCCCACGTGGTGGTACCTCCACACCGGCGGATCGGCGTCCAGTTCCTCCACCGTGGCGTCGGTCGTGTCGGTATCGCTGATCACGTCGACCTTGACCCGGCCGTCGACGTTGAACACCTTCACCGACTGGACGGGCATCGCGCCCGACTGCTCGCCCGCCGCGACTGCCGCGCCCGGCAGACACAGCATGACCGCTGCCGTGTCGATGACGCCGATGCCACCCGATGCCCGTCTCATCAGACCCTCCGTGGTTGCGATGGACCGGTCTCCTCTCGTCAGACCGAGCCCATGACTGAAACGGGATTGTGCAGAGGCCTGCGGACGCGCCCTTCTCGGGCGCCCGTCCAAGCCGTCAGCGCGGACGCGTCAGTGCCGGCGCGTGCGGCCTTCGGAGAGGGCGCGGCGCGCGGTGCGCCAGCGCTGCGCCAGGTTCGGTGGAGGGAGCCGGCCGCCGACGCTCAGCGCGCGGCGGACCTCACGACCCACCGCTGCGGCGGTCACGGCGAGGAGGAGCAGGAGCGGACCGAGGATCCACACCTCGCTCGGCGGGTCGTCCAGCAGCCCTCCGAGCGGGTGCGGCGTGCTCTGGCGCTCCGTCCGACGATCGCTGCGCCGGCCGTCGCCGGCGGCCGGTCGGTCGGCGGCCGTCCTCGAGGACGGGCTCCGGTGACCGGGGTCGCCGGCTTCACTGCCGCCGCCGGCACCGGCCGCCGCG
>JAOPZL010000026.1 GCA_025964175.1 Solirubrobacterales bacterium | reverse complement strand
TGGAGGTGCCGGGCGACCACGCGCTGCGCACGACCGCGCCCGTCGCGGCCGCCGCCGGCTCGTGGCTGGCGCAGCGCCTCGCGCTCGTATCGTGGACGCCATGACCACCGGCTCGCCGTCATGGGCGGTCGTCCTGCGCGGCCTCTCCTAGCCTGCGCGGCGCCGCCGCTTCGCGGGTTATGGTCTCGCCCGCCATGGCTGCCACCACGCTTGTCGAGGATCGTCGCGGGTACCTCACCGCGAAGACGGAAGACAACCCGCCCTTCCTGGGCTACGCGCTGATCGGCCTGCTGGTCGCGATCGGCCTGGTCATCTACTTCGTCGGTGCGAAGGACGTCGGCGGGCGTGGGACCTGGTTCGTGGTCGGCGAGGTGATGGGCATCAGCGCCGCCGTCCTGCTCGCCTGCACGGCGATCCTCGCGGTGCGGCTGCGCCCGCTGGAGTGGCTGTTCGGCGACATGACGAAGGTCTACGTCGCCCACGGGATCGTCGGGCTGACGATGTTCAGCCTCGTCACGCTGCACCCGCTGCTCTACGTCGTCGGGGCGCTGCCGGCCACCGACGCGGCCGCCGGGATCATCGTCCCGTTCAAGCTCGTCGTCCTCGACTGGATCTCGTGGATCACGATCGCGCTGGCCCTGCTGCCGACGCTGTTCATCCGCCTGCCGTTCGACCTGTGGCGCTACACGCACTTCTTCCTGGGCGCGGCGCTCGTCGACACGGCGGTCAGCCTCACGATCACCAGCAAGACCTTCGACACCTTCAAGGTCCCGGCGCTGCGCTACTACCTGTTCTTCCTGTTCGGGCTCGGGATCCTCGCGGTCCTCTACATGGTCGTCATCCGGCGCATCGCCGAGCCCAAGCACGAGTACGCCGTCGAGGAGGCCGAGCACCACCCCGAGGCCAACGCGATCGAGCTGCGGCTGCGCGCGACCGGGCGTCCGCTGCGCTTCAAGGCCGGGCAGTTCACCTACGTCGACCTGCTGGACGACCGCGTCCAGGTCAAGCGCGGATTCGGCGCCCACCCGTACAGCATCAGCAGCGGGCCGCAGGAGGAGACGCTGTCGGTGATCGTCGGCGCGGACGGCCCGACCACCAAGCGCATCCAGGGAATCGTCGATCGCGACGAGGCGCGCGCGCTCGTGCACGGCGCGTACGGGCGGCTCGCCTACGGGCTGGAGGGTCCGGGCAAGCGCCTGTGGCTGGGCGGCGGCATCGGCATCACGCCGTTCCTGTCGTTGGCCGAGGAGCTCGCCGACGACCCGCACGGCCGCGACGTGGTGCTCGTGGCCGGCATCGACCACCCGCGCCAGGCCTTCTTCGAGCCGCGGCTGCGTGCGTGCGAGGAGCGCTCGGGCGGCGCGCTGCGCGTCGTCCTGTGGAACCGCGAGGAGCGGGGGCTGCCGACCGTCGAGGCGCTCCAGGGCGAGATCCCCGACCTGTCGGAGCGCGTCGTGGCGATGTCGGGGCCCGACGTGATGATCCACGCGCTGACCCCGCAGCTGCACCGCGCCGGCGTGCCGCACATCCACAGCGAGATCGCGATCGGGCCGCCGCGCAACTGGCGCCAGGGATCGCCCGGGCTGCGGGTGATGCGCTGGTTGATCGCGGCGGAGATGGCGGTGTTCGTCACGGCGGTCGTCGTCGCGACCGTCGGTCGCGCGGTGTCCTGAGTGCGCGCGCCCGACTCCCCCGTCCGCGAGGACGCGGTCTCCGAGCTGGCCTACATCCTGGGCCTGCTCACCGAGGAGGACTTCGACTGGGTGGTGAGCAACGGCGAGCCGGTCCAGCTCGCCCCGGGGGAGGACGCGGTGCGCGCCGGCGATCCGCTCTCGCCGCTGATGCTCGTGCTCGAGGGCGAGCTGGAGTCGGTGTCCGAGGTCCCGGGGCTGAGCGGATGGCGGCTGCCCGGCGACCTGCTGGGCCCGATCGCGCTCGTCGACGGAGGCGTCGCCCCGGCGACGGCCACCGCGCGTGGGCCGGCCAGCATCTTCGTCGTGCCGCGACCGGAGCTGGAGGCCAAGCTCGCGCTCGACATCGCCTTCGCCGCGCGCTTCTACCGGGCGCTGGCCGCGATCATCGGCGCGCGCCAGCGCGCCGCCGCCCATCCGGAGCAGCACGACGCGGCGGCGGTGCGCCTGGCGCCGCCGCAGGCGATGGAGATCAACACCTACCTGGCCGACGGGCGGCTGCGCCGGCTGCTGCGGCGGGCCGACCACCGCGACGTCATCGCGCTCTCGGGGGCCGATCTCACGATCGAGCAGGTCGCACGGGTCGCCTGGCACGCCGCGTCGGTGTGCGTCACCGAGCCCGCCCGCGAGCGCATGACGCAGGCCCGCGCCGTGGTCGATCGCCTCGCTGCGGGGGAGACCCCGATCTACGGGCTCACGACGAACGTCGGGTCGCTGAAGGACGTGCGCATCGACGACGCCGACCAGCCGCGCTTCCAGCGCCACATCCTCCTCAGCCACGCGGCGGGGGTCGGCCCCGAGCACGATGCCGAGGTCGTGCGGGCGATGCTCCTCGCGCGCCTCAACGGCATGGCCCGCGGCGGAGCGGGCGTCCAGTGCACGGTCTTCGACGCGCTGCTGGGGATGCTCGAGGCGGGCATCCACCCGGTCGTCCCGACCCGCGGCTCGATCGGCATGTCCGACCTCGTCCCGCTGGCGCACCTGTCGCTGCCGCTCATCGGGGAGGGGGAGGTCGACTACGGCGGACGCCGGATGGGCGGCGCGGAGGCGATGGCCGCCGCCGGGATCGCGCAGCCGACGCTGGGCGCGAAGGACGGCCTGGCCCTGGTCAGCGCGAACTCCGCTTCCGTCGGCCACGGTGCGCTGGTGATCATGCGGGCGATCGACCTGCTCGCGGTCGCCGACGTCGCGGCCGCGCTCAGCCTCGAGGCGCTCGGCGGCCACGCCACCGTTCTCGACCCGACGATCGACACGGTGCGCCCGTTCTCCGGCCAGCTCACCTCGGCTCAGCAGATGCGGATGCTGCTGGAGGGCAGCTACCTGTGGACCGCGCCGCCCACGCTCGCCGTGCAGGACCCGATCAGCTTCCGCTCGGCCGTCCAGGTCCACGGTGCCGTCCTCGACGTGCTCGCCGCGGTCCGGGCGACGCTGGAGACCGAGCTGAACTCGACGGGCGACAACCCGCTGGTCCTGATCGACCGCGACGAGATCATCTCCGACGGCAACTTCCACCCGGCCGGCCTGTCGATCGCCTTCGACACGCTGGGCATCGCGCTGGCGCAGCTGACGAGCATGTCGGCCAACCGCGTCGTGCGGCTGATGGACCCGACGTTCACCCACCTGCCGCCCTACCTCAGCGCGCACCCGACGCTCAACGTCGGCCTCGGCGTCCTGCAGAAGACCGCCACCGCGCTGAACGCCGAGGTCCGCCTCGGCGCGAACCCCGCGTCGCTGGACTACCTGCCCGTGGCGGGAGCGATCGAGGATCACGCCACGATGGCCGTCGAGGGCGTGGCCGAGACCGCGCGCGCGGTCGACGCGGCGCTCCACCTGTTCGCGATCGAGCTGCTCGTGGCCGCGCAGGCGATCGACCTGCGCGACGGCGTGACGCTCGGCGCCGGCACGGGTGCGGCCTACGCGCGCATCCGCGAGCAGGCCCCGCGGATGACCGACGACCGGCTGCTGGCCCAGGACATCGCCGTCGCCCGCGGCGTGCTCGACGACGGCACGCTGCTCACGGCGGCCGGCGAGGCGATCGGGCGACCGCTGGGCGCGACCGTGCGACCGCGGCCATCCGGCGCGGGATCAGCTTCCTGAGCTCCTCGTCGTAGCGCCGCGCCGTTCGGCAGGCCGCGAGCGGGCGGCCCGGCCGGGCCGCGCGGCGGCCAGGACGAGGCGGATCATCTCCTGTGCCCGGGGGATGTCGGGCTCGACGCCGGCCGCGAGGTCGTTGTAGGTGAAGGCGTCGCCGAGGCGCACGATGGTGTGCGCGAGCAGGGCAGGGTCGCCGTCGAAGCGCAGGTGACCGTCGAGGGACTCCTG
>JAOPZL010000407.1 GCA_025964175.1 Solirubrobacterales bacterium | reverse complement strand
GCGTCGGCGATCGAGTCCGACTACGGGATGAAGCCCCCAGACGCCGAAGTGGTCATCGCCGGCGGCTGCCTGCTGCACGACCTGGGCATGTCCATCCACCGCGTCGACCACGAGACGTTCAGCCTGTTCCTCGCCGCCGACCTACTCGACGAGCTGCTTGCCGACGTCTACGCCGACCCAGAACGAACCGTCGTCGCCTCGGAGACGCTGCACGCGATCATCGGCCATCGCAAAGGCGGCCGCCCGCTGACGCTCGAAGCCGGCGTCGTACGGGTCGCGGACGCGCTCGACATGGAGCAGGGACGTTCGCGCGTCTCGCTGGAGACGCACCTGCCGAACATCCACTCACTCTCGTCCGCCGCGATCGACAAGGTCCGCATCGTGCCGGGCCACCAGCGCACCATCCGCGTGGAGATCGACATGAACAACTCTGCCGGCGTGTTCCAGGTCGACGAGCTCCTAGCGACGAAGCTGCGCGGCTCCGGGCTGGAGGACCACGTCGAAGTGGTCGCCCGCATAGAGGCAGAGCACGAGAAGCGGCTGCTCACCGTCTATCAGATCTGACCTTCGCGGACGAGCCACGCGATCTGGGCCGAGCCCCTCTTCGTCCCCCGCTGCGCCGGTGGTCAGCGGCCTCAGCGCCTCCAGGGGGCGCGCCTGGCCACCGCGCCGCGCGTCCATGGTGCCGGCTGTCGGTGTCCAGACCCCTCTTCGATCCGCAGACGGATGGCGCAACGATCGGCTTCTGAAAACCGAAGCGAGAGCAGCCGTAGTACCCCCAGGGGGAATCGAACCCCCGCTACGGGCGTGAAAGGCCCGCGTGCTAACCGCTACACCATGGGGGCGGGTACTACGCAGACCAGTGTACGAGCGTTCCGCTTGGCGATCTGACCCCGCATAGCGGGGCGAATTCGCCAAGCGGGCCAGATCGGCGACAATGCGTCCCACGCCGCCGTAGCTCAGCTGGTAGAGCAGTCGCCTTTTAAGCGAACGCGCGCAGGTTCGAGCCCTGCCGGCGGCACTCTCGCTTCGCTTCCGATTCGGACCTCAGCGGCAGGTTCACGGCGAACGCTGTGTACGCTCGCCCGCGAATGTCGACGCCTGCCCTTCCGCTGCGCACCCCTCCAGCGCGCCTGGGGCGCACCGTCCCACTGACCGGGCTCGGCGCGATCACCGCGGTCGCGATCGTGCTCGCGCTGCTGTCGCTGCTGGGCCCCACCACGCCGACCTACGACCCGTACGCGTGGCTGATCTGGGGTCGCGAGGTGCTGCACCTCGACCTCGACACGAACTTCGGCCCATCGTGGAAGCCGCTCCCGGTCTTCTTCACCACCGTCTTCGCGATCGTGCCGTCGTGGTCGCCCGACCTGTGGGTCGCGGTGGCCCGGGCCGGCGCGATCGCCTCGCTGCTGCTCGCGGTCCGGATCACCTGGCGCCTGGGCGGTGGCCTGGCCGGCGGGCTCGTCGCCGCGGCGTGCCTCGCGCTCTCCACCGGCTACCTGCGCTTCGCCGCGATCGGCGACTCCGAGGGCCTGCTCGTCGCCCTCATGCTCGCCGCCGTCGACCTGCACCTCTCGGGCCGGCGCCGCGCCGCCCTGTGGATCGCCTTCGCCGCCTGCCTGCTGCGCCCCGAGGCGTGGGCGTTCGCCGGCGTCTACGCGCTGTGGCTGTGGCGCCAGGACCCGGAGACGCGCAAGACGATCGTCGGCATGGTCATCGGCGGCCTGGTCCTGTGGTTCGGCGCGGAGCTGTGGGGCTCGGGCAACCCGATGCGCGCCGGCGAGCGCGCCCGCGATCCCAACCCCAACGCGATCACGTTCTCCGACCAGCCGTGGTGGGAGGCGATCAAACGCACCGTCCTGATGACCCCGTGGCCGGCCAAGCTCGGCTTCCTCGTCATCGCCGCCGGCTGGCTCAGCGGCCGCTGGCGCGATCGGGCGTCCACCATCCTGTGGCTCGTCGCCGTCGCCTGGACGCTCGAGGTCGCGATCATGACCCAGGGCGGCTTCTCCGGCAACGCCCGCTACATGCTCGCCCCGGTCGCGGTGGCCTGCCTGGTCGGCGGCCTGGGCTGGGGCAAGCTGTTCGCGCTCGGCCGCACCCCGGGCACGGTCGTCGGGCTCGTCCTGGCCGCCGTGCTGCTGATCTCCCCCGCGAAGCTGCTGCCCGACAACTACACCGCAGTGCGCAACGAGGCGCGCCTCAACGACGCGCTCAGCGGCGCGGTGAAGGCCGCCGGCGGCCCGGCGAGGATCCGCGCCTGCGGCGCCGCGACCACCGGCCCGTTCCAGGTCACGCCGCTGGCCTGGCGCCTGGACGTCCACGCCAAGGAGGTCCAGCTGGTCCCGCTCATCCCGGGCTCGATCTTCCGCGCGGGCCCCGAGCCGCGCGCGATTCCGGGCGCGCCGCAGGTCGCCGTGGGGGACGCACGCTGGAAGCAGGCGGCGCGTTACGGCCCCTGGGAGGTCCTACAGGCGTGCGACACCGCCGCCTCCGGCTAATCTGAAGGCCGTGGCAACCGTGGCCCTGCGCCGTCCTGGCGCGGTCTGGGCGCGGTCGGTTGCGGGCACCCGGGTGCTCGAGGGCGCCGGCCTGCTTGCTCTGACCGCCTTCTCCCTCCTGATCCGCTCGGCGGAGCTCGGCACGCATTTCTGGATCGACGAGGGCCTGTCGATCGGCATCGCCAACCGCCCGATCCAGGACATCCCCGGGATCCTCCTCCAGGACGGGTCGCCACCGCTGTACTACATGCTCCTCCACGTCTGGATGAGCATCGTCGGCGACGGCGTCGCGGCCACCCACTGGCTGTCGCTGATCACCGCCCTCCTGTGCGTCCCCGTCGGCTTCTGGGCGGGCTCGACGCTCGTCGACCGCCGCACGGGCTGGATCGTCGCCGCCCTGTTCGCGCTGTGCCCGTTCCTGACGGCGTACGCCCAGGAGACGCGCATGTACTCGCTCGTCGTCCTGCTCGGCCTGATCACGTGCACCTGCTTCCTGCACGCCTACATCTTCGGCCACCGCGGCTATCGCTGGGGCTTCGGCGTGTCGCTGGCCATCCTGCTCTACACGCACAACTGGACCTATTTCCTCGGCGTGGCGCTCGTCCTCGTGACGTTCCTGTCCTGGCTGGCCAAGCCGAAGGCGTCCCCCGAGCGCCGCACGCTGCTGCGCGACGCGGTCACCGGCTACGGCGTCGCGGTCCTGCTCTACCTGCCGTGGATCCCGAGCTTCGTCTCGCAGTACCTCCACACGGGCGCGCCGTGGGCGCAGGCCCCGACGTTCCACACGCTGGTCCACTCCCCCGATCTGCTGCTCGGCGGCTTCGCCGGCACGGTCGCCGTCCTGCTCGCCGCCGGCTTCGGCCTCAACGCGCTGGCCAACAGCGGGCGGCTGGAGCGCCGTGTGCTCGTGCCCGCGCTCGTCCTGCTCGCGGTGCTGCCGATCGTGATCGCCTGGCTGCTCTCGCAGGCCTCCCCGGCGTGGGCGACCCGCTACCTCGCGATCGGGGTCCCGCCGATGCTGCTGATGGCCGCATTCGGCCTGCGCCGCGCGGGCGGGCTCGGCATCGTCGCGCTCGTCCTGATCGCCGTCATGTGGGGCACGACGGGGGCACCGTCGTCGAAGTCCAACGTGCACTACGTCGCCACCACGCTCGGCGCCGACCTCCACCGGGGCGACATCGTCATGTCGACCCAGCCCGAGCAGACCTCGGTTCTGGCGTACTACCTGCCCAGGAACCTCGACCTGACCTTCGCGACGCCGTTCGGCATCCAGAAGGACACCGGCATCACCGACTGGCGCGACGGAGCGGCCCACTTCGACCGCACCGGCGTCGACACGCAGCTCATCCCGCTGCTGAAGAACATGCGCGTCGGCCAGCAGATCCTGCTCATCAAGCCGATCATCTCCGTGCCCGCGCGGTGGAAGGCGCCGTGGACCAGCCGGGTCCGCGACCGGTCCATGGAGTACCGCGGCGTGATGATCGGAGACCCCAGCCTCGAACTACTCACTATCGTCCCCACCAACTACGGGTCCAACGCGGGCCCCAACCCCGTGCAGGGCTACCTCTTCAAGAAGGTCCACGAGTAGCCCGCCACTCCCCCTCTCCGAATGTCCCAAGCCTCCCCCACCATCGAGATCACCCCTGAGCGCCCCGTCGTCGTCCTCGGCGGCGGCCCCGCGGGCCTGACCGCCGGCTACCTGCTGGCGAAGGCCGGGAAGCCGGTCATCGTCCTCGAGGCCGAGGACCAGGTCGGCGGCATCGCCAAGACCGTCGTCGACTCAGAGGGCTACCGCTTCGACCTCGGCGGCCACCGCTTCTTCACCAAGGTGCAGGAGGTGGACGACCTCTGGCACGAGGTGATGGGCGAGGAGTTCCTCAAGCGCCCGCGCCAGTCGCGCATCTACTGGAACGGCAAGTTCCTCGAGTACCCGCTCGAGGGCATGGACGTCATCAAGAAGCTCGGCCCCGTCGAGCTGATCCGCTCCGGGCTGTCCTACCTGCGCGCGCTGACCAAGCGCAAGGGCAACGAGGACTCGCTGGAGGAGTGGGTCTCCAACCGCTTCGGCTGGCGGCTCTACACCCTCTTCTTCAAGACCTACACCGAGAAGGTGTGGGGCGTCCCGTGCAGCGAGCTGCGCGCCGAGTGGGCGGCGCAGCGGATCAAGGGGCTCTCCTTCTGGAGCGCGGCGAAGGCCGCCTTCGTCGGCAACAAGGGCAACAAGATCAAGTCGCTGATCAGCGAGTTCAACTACCCGCGCTTCGGGCCGGGGCAGATGTGGGACTTCATGACGCAGCGCATCCGCGAGCAGGGCGGCCAGGTGCTGCTCAGCTCGCCGGTCACCTCGATCAAGCTCGGCGAGGACGGCGCGGTCAGCGAGATCGTCGCCGGCGGCATCACCTACACGCCGAGCGCGGTCATCTCCTCGCTGGCCCTGCGCGACACGGTCAAGCTCGCCCGGCCCGACAAGGCCGAGGCCGTCGACCAGGCCGCCAAGGACCTGCGCTATCGCGACTTCATGACGATCGCCCTCGTCGTCGACGGCGAGGACCTGTTCCCCGACAACTGGATCTACATCCACGATCCGGGCGTCGAGGTCGGGCGCATCCAGAACTTCCGCTCGTGGTCGCCGTGGATGGTCCCGGACCCGACCACCGCCTCCGTCGGCCTGGAGTACTTCTGCTTCGCCGGCGACGAGATGTGGGAGATGGACGACGACAAGCTCGTCGAGCTGGCCAAGCGCGAGCTCGGGCAGCTGAACCTCGGCGACCCGTCGAAGGTCAAGCGCGGCACCGTCGTGCGCGTCCCGATGGCCTACCCGATGTACGACCGCGACTACGCGGGGCGCGTCGAGACGATCAAGACGTGGCTGAGCGGGATCTCCAACCTCCAGCAGGTCGGGCGCAACGGGCTGCATCGCTACAACAACAGCGATCACTCGATGCTGACCGCGATGCGGGCGGTCGACAACCTGCTGCTCGGCACCGACCACGACCTGTGGGCCGTCAACGCCGAGTCGGTCTACCACGAGACCGACGAGTCCTCCGACCCCAACCCGTACCCCTACCGCGACGACGCCGAGCCCCCGGCCGCGCCGATCGCGGCCGCGCGCTAGATCAGAGCGAGAGCGCGGCCGCCAAGCCGCCCGGCGACCTTCGCCGGGCGCGGCGCGGGCGCGGCTAGTGCCGGAAGTGCCGCCGGCGGGTGAAGACCATCGCGATGCCGGCCTGGTCGATCGCCTCGATGACCTCGCCGTCGCGCATCGAGCCGCCCGGCTGGATGATCGCCCTAACGCCCGCGGCGATCGCCGCCGCGGGGCCGTCGGCGAACGGGAAGAACGCGTCGGAGGCGAGCACCGCGCCGTCCAGCGGGGACTGCGCCTTGCGGATGGCGAGCTCGACGGAGTCGACGCGGCTCATCTGGCCGGCGCCGATGCCCACCGTCGCCAGCTCCTTGGCCAGCACGATCGCGTTGGACTTCACGTGCTTGGAGATCCGCCAGGCGAAGAGGAGGTCCTCCCACTGGCGGTCGTCGGGCGCGGTCGCGCTGACGACCTCCATGGAGTCGCGCTCGTCGATGTCGCCGTCGTGATCCTGGACGAGCACGCCGCCGTCGACCTGGCGGATGTCGACCTGCACGCCGATCGGGCGGCGACGCTCGCGGTCGTCGAGGATCCGCACGTTCGGCTTGCGGGTGAGGATCTCCAGCGCGTCCTCGTCGTAGCCCGGGGCGATCAGCACCTCGATGAACTGCTGGCTCAGGGCCTCGGCCAGGCGCGCGTTGACGCGGCGGTTGATCGCGATGATGCCCCCGAAGGCCGACAGCGGATCGCAGGCGAACGCGCGCTGGTAGGCCTCCAGCGGGGTCGCGGCCACGGCCGCCCCGCACGGGTTGTTGTGCTTGACGATCACGCAGGCCGGGACCTCGAAGTCGCGCAGCGCGGTCTTCGCGCCGTCGAGGTCAAGGAGGTTGTTGAACGACAGCTCCTTGCCGTGCAGCTGTGCGACCATCGACAGCACGTGGCGGCGGGCGCCGACCTGCGTGTAGAACGCCGCGCGCTGGTGGGGGTTCTCGCCGTACGGGAGGTCGGTCACCTTCTCGAAGGCGCGCAGGAAGAGCGGCGGGAAGTCCTCGACCTGCTCGGCGAACCAGCGGGCGATCGCGGTGTCGTAGCGGGCGGTGAGGGCGAACGCCTCGCCGGCCAGCGCGCGGCGCGTGTCCAGCGACAGCTGGGAGTCTGCGGCCTGCAGCTCGGCGAGGACGGCATCGTAGGACTCCGGGCGCACGACGACGGCGGTGAACGCGTGGTTCTTGGCCGCCGCGCGGATCATCGTCGGGCCACCGATGTCGATGTTCTCGATGACCTCCTCGTCGCTGACACCGCGGCGGGCGGCGGTGCGCTCGAACGGGTAGAGGTTCACGCAGACGAGATCGATCCACTCGATCCCGTGCTCCTGCGCGGACGCGACGTGCTCGGGATCGTTGCGGATGGCGAGCAGGCCGCCGTGGAGCTTGGGGTGCAGCGTCTTGAGGCGCCCGTCCATCATCTCCGGGAAGCCCGTGAGGTCGTCGACGGCGCGGACGTCGAGGCCGGCCTCGCGCAGCGCCTTCGCCGTGCCGCCGGTCGAGACGAGCTCGACGCCGAGCGCGGCCAGCCCCTTGGCGAAGTCGACGACGCCGCGCTTGTCGGAGACGGACAGCAGGGCGCGACGGACGCGCACGTCGCCGGGATCGGTGAGGGAAGCGGGGTCGACCATTGCCCCGGAGCCTATTCCGCCAGGGCGTTTGGACGCCGCCCGGGCGGGCAACCAGCCCTCCATGAGCAGCGATTCCCACCGTGAGGTCGACGCGGCCGCGAAGGACATGGAGTCCGGCGCCGAAGAGCTCCAGGAGCGCGTCGAGAACCTCGACGACGACATCGACGACAGCCGCCGCAAGCTCGAGGAGATGCGCCAGAAGCTCGGCGACCGCGGCGACAACGTGGCCGGCGACTGGGAGGACACCGACGACGCCGCCGGCGGCGAGGACCCCAAGGGCGCCGCGTAGCCCGCGGCGCCCGCGCTACGGCGCGGCGTCGATCAGGATCCGCCGCGGGTTGCCCGGGTCGCGGCGCATCCCGCCGCGAGCGATGATGCGCACGGCCTCGGGCAGCAGGCGATGCTCGAGCGGGCGCAGCGCGGCGTGGACGGCCTCGGCGTCGTCGGCGCCGTTGGGCAGCTCGATCGCACCCTGGAGGATGATCGCGCCGGTGTCGACGCCCTCGTCGACCAGGTGGACGGTCACGCCGAAGATCTTCACCCCGTAGGCCACGGCCTGCGGGATCGCCGCGATGCCCGGGAACGCGGGCAGCAGCGCCGGGTGGACGTTGAGGACGCGGTCGGGGAAGCGGCCCAGGAAGCGGGCCGACACGAGCTGCATGTAGCCGGCCAGGACGACGAGCTCCACGCCCGCCGCGTCCAGCCAGTCCGCGATCGCGGTGTCGCGAGCCTCGCGGTCGGCGAAGTCGGCGCGGGCGAAGACCCGGGTCGGGACGCCGGCATCGTCCGCGCGCTGAAGCGCCAACGCCTCCGCCTTGTCGGAGGCGACGGCGACGATCTGCGCCTCGTGGCCGTGGACCGAGCGCAGCAGCGCCTCGAGGTTGGTGCCCGAGCCGGAGGCCAGGACGCCGACGCGCAGGGGCTCGCTCATGCCGCGGCCCGACCGGGCGCACCGCTCGCCGTGCGCGCGCCCCCGGCGTCGTCCGCCGTCCGCATGCGCGCCGCGACCACCGCGACGGCCCCGGCCGCGCTCACCACGAGCTGGGGGAACGCGCCGCCGCTCGTGCGCAGCGTCCCGTCCTCGATCATCGCGTCCACCCGCGCCAGGACGTCCGGTGCGCGCACGTGGCGGAACGCCCCGAAGCCCGGCAGCCCGTCGTAGGAGTGCTTGCGGATCGCCGCCGAGAGGCCGCCGCGGAGGATCTCCACGGCGCGGGTGCGCCCGACGGGCGGCTCTGCGGCCAGGACGACCTCGGCGATCGCGACGTCCAGCGGGCCGCCGGGCTCCAGCGCGACGTCGGCGTCCACGGCCGCCCCGGCGGCGCGGG
>JAOPZL010000387.1 GCA_025964175.1 Solirubrobacterales bacterium | reverse complement strand
GGCCTCGAGGAGAACCTCTGGATGATCCGCGTGCAGGCCGCCCACTAGCGAGCGGACCACCGAGCCGCGGCTCGGTGCAACCCCGAGGCCAGGCGCAGCTGCTGCGCCTGGCCTCGGGCGAACAGCGTTCCTCTCGCCGCTACCTGCCCGAGCCGGTCGCCGTGGCGGCCTGGCAGATGTCGGCGGAGGCCAGGTTGGTCGCCCGCGCGCTCGCGCGGTAGGCGACCCTGAGGCGCTTGGACGCGATGCTGTACGAGCCGGTCGGCGTCGTCATCGTCGTGGATCCGACGTTGCGCCAGCGCCGCTTGACCCGCCGCTGCACCGTGACCGGGACGCCGACCCCGCACTTGGCGAAGGCGTCGCTCACGGTCACGTTGCCGCTGACCCGCCTGCGCCCGACCGTCAGGCTCAACGTGCGCGGGTGGGAGACGATGAACGGCGTGGGGCTGGTCCCCGTCCCGCCGGGCGTCGTCACGACGACCGGTCCGCCGCCGGCGCCGGCCGGCACGAGCGCGGTCATCGCGGTGGGGGAGGTCACGGCGAACGTCGCCGCGGGCGTCCCGCCGAACTTCACCGCCGACGCGCCGGTCAGGTCGGTGCCCGCGATCGTCACCGTGTCGCCGACCTTGCCGGTCCCGGGGGTGAGCGTGGTGACCGTCGGGATCGGGCTGACCTGGAAGGTCGTCGTGCTCGACGCCGTTCCGTTGGGCGTCGTGACGTTGATCGGGCCGCTGACCGCGCCGGCCGGCACGGTCGCGGTGATCTGCGTGGGAGAGTTGACCGTGAACGCCGCGGCGGGGATGCCGCCGAAGGTGACGGCCGTCGCGCCGGTGAGGTTGGTGCCGGGAATGACGACCGGCGTGCCCGCGGGTCCGGTGGTCGGCGCGAAGGCGCCCACGGTCGGGCCGTTGGTGGTCACGTTCAGCGACCAGCCGCCGTTGATCCTGCCGACGTCGCCGCCGTTGTCGTCGAACACGTACAGCGACCAGCTGCCGTTGGCGACCGTGCCGTTGAAGATGGCCAGCGACGCGCCGTACGGCCCGGCCGGCGCCGGAGCCGTGCCGTCGAACGTCCCGCCGTTGGTCGGGCGGAACGTGCCGCTGACGATCGGGCTGGGCACCGTGTTCAGCGCCGAGCTGTCGAAGGTCAGGTTGACGTTCGTGATGTCGGTCGAGCCGCCGGTGTCGGCAAGGAGGACGACGTTCTGGCCCGATGGCCCGACCAGGAGCACGTCGATGTCGGCGGGGTAGGTGTGGGCGAGCCCGGTCAGCGTGGCCGTCACGCTGGTGACGGCGCCGGTCTGGCCGGTCACCGCGATCGTCGACGGGTACGGCGCGCTGACGCCGGCCGTCCCCGTCGCGGGGATGGTGATCGGCGCCGTGCTGCTGAACACCTGCGCGTGAGCCGACCCCGTCCACGCGAAGAGGGCTCCTATCAGCAGGGCGAGGGCTCCCGCCCATCGTCGGCCGTTGCGCCCCAACCCGTTGCTGCCTGGCATGTCGCACTCCCCTGGTAGAGACCTTGCATGCTTCGGTTGGACATCCTGCGCAGTCCCCGGGGACGATGTCAAGGTCAGCGGTCGAGCAGGCGGTCCAGCAGCAAGTCGGGATGGTCGCGCTCCAGGCGCTGGAGCTTGAACTCGCTGGCGAACAGGCCGAGGAGCATGCCGTCGCTGCGGTACACGAGCTCACCGTCGCCGCTGCGGCGGATGATCTCGGCGCCCTCGGCGTCGGTACGCCGCGCGTAGGACCAGTTCGTCGGATCCAGTCGCACGGGAACCCCGAACTCGCGCTTGAGGCGATCGACCGCGACCTCGAACTGCAGCGGGCCGACCCCGGCCAGGATCGGGGTGGGATCGGCGACGGGATCGCGGCGCAGGAGGTGGATGACGCCCTCCTCGGCGAGCTGGTCCAGGCCGCGCTGGAACTGCTTGCGGCGCGTGGTGTCGAGGTTGCTCACCGTGACGAAGTGCTCGGGCGCGAGGCTGGGGATCGGCGTGAAGCGCACCGGCTCGTCGACGTACAGCGTGTCGCCGACGCGCAGCTCGGCCGCGTTGACCACGCCGACGACGTCGCCCGGGAACGCCTCGTCGATCGACGAGCGGCCGTCGCCGAAGACCTCGTGCGCGTAGGAGAGGGCGAACGGCTTGCCCGTGCGGGCATTGGTGGCCTTCATGCCGCGCTCGAAGCGGCCCGAGCAGACGCGCAGGAAGGCGACGCGGTCGCGGTGGCGCGGGTCCATGTTGGCCTGGACCTTGAAGACGAGGCCCGAGAACGGCGCGTCGAGCGGCCGAGGGGCGCTCTGCACCGTCGGGCGCGGCTGAGCCGACGGCGCCATCTCCAGGATCGCGTCGAGCAGCAGCTCGACGCCGAAGTTCGAGACGGCCGAGCCGAAGAAGACGGGGGTCGCGTGGCCGGTGGCGAAGGCCTCGACGTCGAGCTCCTCGTGGACGGCGTCCAGCAGCTCGAGCTCCTCGGCGGCGACGGGCCAGACGTCGGGCTCCAGGTCGGCGGCCTGGGCGGCCTCGACGATCTCCTCGCCCGCTCGGGTCGCGCCGCCGGCGGTGCGGGTGAACTTGTGGAACAGCTCCGTGCGGCGGTCGACGACGCCGCGGAAGTCGCCGGGGATGCCGACCGGCCACGTCATCGGGAAGGGCGTGATGTCCAGCACCTTCTCGATGTGGTCGAGCATCTCCAGCGGCTCCATGCCGGGCTTGTCGAACTTGTTGACGAAGGTGATCAGCGGGATGTTGCGCGCGCGGGCGACCTCGAAGAGGCGCAGCGTCTGCCGCTCGACGCCGCGGGCCGCGTCCAGCAGCATCACGGCGCAGTCGGCGGCGGCCAGGACGCGCAGGGTGTCCTCGGAGAAGTCGCGGTGGCCCGGGGTGTCGAGCAGGTTGAAGACGGTGTCGCGGTGTTCGAAGCGCAGCACGGTCGACGTGACGGAGATGCCGCGCTGGCGCTCGATCTCCATCCAGTCCGACGTCGCGGCACGGCGGCCCTGACCGGCCTGGACGATCCCCGCCCGGCCGACCGCGCCGCCGTAGAGCAGCAGCTTCTCGGTCAGCGTGGTCTTGCCCGCGTCCGGGTGGGAGATGATGGCGAACGTCCGCCGGCGCGCGGCCTCGGCGGCGACGTGGGTTCGCATGTGCGGTGTGGCGGCGTCGATCGTCATCGTGGGGTCCTCCGGCGGCGGTGGGACCCGCACGAAGCTCCACAAACGGTAGTGGTCGGCCCGTGACACGGGACGGGCCGCGCGTTACGCTTGTGGGGAGGACACGCGCGCTCCGTTCCGGGGCCGCGCGGGAGAGGCACACGATTGACACCGAACCCGTGGTTGTCGGTGGACGTGGACACCGTGCCCGCCAAGCGGGCGCGCGAGCTCCGTGACGCCTGGGAGGAGTTCTTCGACCCCGAGCCGTCTCACGACAGCGAGGGATCGGGCACCCCGTCGGTGCGCCGGGCGATCGTGGACTCGTGGCGCCGCTCGCGCGACGCGGGCGTGGACCCCAGCGGGCGCCAGGCCGCGCCGTCGGTCGTCGACGCTCCCGCCGCGCGCGCGCGCTGGAGCGCCCATCCGCTCTCCGGGGCGACCGCGATCATCGAGCAGTGCCTCGCCGACACCGCCGTCGAGGCCGACACGCTGATCGTCGTGGGCGACGCCGACGGGACGCTGCTCTCGGTGCGCGGCAGCGCGCGCATGCGCAACCGGGCAGCGGACTCGATGAACTTCGCCGAGGGGACCCTGTGGAGCGAGTCCGGCGCGGGGACCAACGCCGTCGGCACCGCGCTCGCGGCCGGCCATGCGGTGCAGGTCTTCGCCGCCGAGCACTTCACCGAGTCGGTGCAGCGCTGGACGTGTGCGGCGGCGCCGGTGCACGACGCCGACGGCGAGGTCATCGGGCTGATCGACCTGACGGGCGACTTCAGCGGCGTCCACCCGCACAACCTCGCCGTGGTCATGGCCACGGCGCAGGCGGTCGAGGTCTTCCTGCGCTTCCAGCAGCACGAGCGCGACGACGCGCTGCGCGCCCGCTACCAGGACCGCCTGGACAGCGGCGCCGTCCGCCGCGCGCTGAGCACCGCCAGCGGCCGCATCATCGCCGGGAGCCCGCGCTACTGGGGTACGGGCACGCGGCTGAAGCTCCCTCCGGGCGGCGGCGAGCTGCTGCTGCCGTCGGGCGCCTCCGCCGTCGCCGAGCAGGCCGGGGACGACGCCTTCGTCATCACCCGCATGGAGGATCCGCGCGGGCGGACGTCCACCGCGCGCCCGCTCCTGGAGCTGACGCTGCTGGGGCCGGGTCCGCCGACGGCGACCCTCGGCGGCGTCGCGTTCGCGCTGCGTCCCCGCCACGCCGAGCTGCTGGCCGTGCTCGAAGCGCACCCGCAGGGCGCCAACGCCGAGCTGCTGTGCGCGGAGATCTACGGCGACGAAGGCCATCCGGGCAGCGTTCGCGTCGAGATGTCGCGCCTGCGAAAGCTGCTGCCCGGCTGCATCGAGGCCGACCGCTACCGCCTCGTCTGCGACCTGCGCAGCGACGGTCGCCGCGTGCGCGACCTGCTGCGCAGCAGCGCCGTGCGAGGAGCCGCGCGCGCGTACGCGGGGCCGCTGCTGCCCGAATCGGAGGCGCCCCGCGTCGTCGACGAGCGCGCCGCGCTGGAGGGCTGGCTGCGCACCGCGGTCCTCGGATCGGACGACGTCGAGGCACTGTGGGCGTGGGTCCAGTGCCCATCGGGCGAGGACGACCTGCTGGCCTGGAGCCGTCTGCTGGCGGGGCTGGACTTCGAGGATCCGCGGCGCAGCCTCGCCGCCGCGCGGACCCGCTCCCTGCGCGACGCGTGACGGCTTGGGGAAGGCCGGCCAGGGCGTGTCCACAGGAAACCACCCCGGGAGCCGTTTGCGCTGTAACGGCGGTGTAACGGTGCGGTGATCTACTCCAATTGCCGGCTCCCCCGGGCCGGCAGAGGAGAGGGGCCAGGATCGTGTCAGAGGAGCAGGCCACCGCCATCACGCGGGCGCCGAGGACACGCGGGCTGAGCACCGCCCGGTCCGTGCTGCGGGTGCTGGCGCTGCTGGCCCGCGCGCCCCAGGGGCTGCG
>JAOPZL010000383.1 GCA_025964175.1 Solirubrobacterales bacterium | reverse complement strand
GCGGCGGGATGACCGACCGGCGGCCCGGGCTGCAGCCCCCAGCGCGACGAGTACAGGCCGCCCCAGTGCATGCTCGCCAGCGCGCCCGCGTAGGGGTCGTGGGCGTGGATCGCGTCGACGCCCCGGCGGTAGGGCTCGATCGTCTGCGGGAGGTCGACCTCGAGGAAGTGGGCCGGTCGGCGCGCGGTCGCGGCGTAGGCCGGGCGACCGTCGAGCTCGGCCCAGCCGTCGTCGTGATGGGCGGCGACGTAGGCGAACGCGGCGGCCCGTGCGGGCGCGGCGAAGCGCTCGTTGCCCCAGGCGGCGGCGAGGTCTCCCGCGACCCGCGCGTGTTCGGGGTGGGTCACGAGCAGCAGGTGGTCCCGGCGGCGGCTGATCAGCACGCAAGCAACAATAACGATTATGATCAATTGGGTGACGGCTTCGACGCAGCGGGTCCTGTGCACCGGCGCGCTGGGCGTCAACGGCGTCTGGGCCGTCCGTGCGCTCCTCCACCGCGGGGCGGACGTCGTCGCCACCGACGCTCGCGAGGACTTCTCGCTGGCACCCGAGCTGGCGGGCGGGGCGGTCGTCTTCCGCACCCTCGACGTCAGTGACGCCGACGCGGTCGATGCCGCCGTCGCAGAGGTCGCGCCCGAGGTGGTGGTCCACATGGCGGCGCTGATGCCCGGCGCGGCGCAGGCCGACCCGGACCGCGGCTACCGGGTGAACGTCATGGGCACGGCCAACGTGTTGCGCGCGGCTCGCGCCCACGGCGTGTGCCGCGTCGCGTTCACGAGCTCCAAGGGCGCGTACGGCGCCATCGAGGGCGCCCACGGCCACCCCGGCTACGCGCCGCTGGCCGAGGACGCGCCGCTGCGGCCGGTCTCGATCTACGACCACGCCAAGGTGGCCAGCGAGGGGCTCGGCCTCAACTACGCCGCCGACGGCGGGCCCGCGTTCGTCGCCCTGCGCTTCGCCAACATCTACGGGCCCGGGAAGCTCGCGCGCCACGGGCCGATGTCGCTCGTCTCGCGGCTGATCGAGGACGCGTGGGCCGGCCGGCCCACCCGCATCGCGCACGGCGCGCAGCAGCGCGACGACCAGGTCTACGTGCGTGACGTCGGGGAGGCGATCGCGCTGGCCGCGCTGGCGCCCGGCCTGCCCCGCGCGGCGATCTACAACGTGGCCTCGGGCGAGGCGCCGACCCTGGCCGAGATCGCCGACGCCGTCCGCGCGGCGGTCCCCGGGGCCGACATCGAGGTCGGGCCGGGGCTGGACCCGATGGGCCTCGGCGTCCCGTACTACTGCGTGTTGGACCAGACGCGGGCCCGGCGCGAGCTCGGGTTCGCCGCGCGCTATGACCTGCGCAGCGGCATCGCCGACTACCTGCAGGGACTCGAGGCGACCCGATGAGCGCCCGCGCCGCGCTCATGACCGCGCCGGGGACGGTGGTGCAGCGCACGTACGCGCTGCCGGAGGTCGGGCCCGACGACGGCCTGCTGCGCGTCGAGCTGGCCGGCATCTGCGGCACCGACGTGAAGATTCTCCACGGGTCGTTCCCCGGCGTGACGTACCCGCTGATCCCCGGGCACGAGATCTGCGGCACGGTCGAGGCGATCGGGGCGCGCGCCGCGCAGCGGTGGGGCGTCGAGGTGGGCGACCGCGTCGCCGTCGACTCGTTCCTGGTCTGCGGGCGCTGCGAGTCGTGCCTGGCCGGCGACACCCGCTACTGCGAGACGCTCGGCGACTACGGCATCTCGGTGGGCGCACAGGAGCCGCCGCACCTGTGGGGCGGCTTCGCGCAGTACGTCTACCTGGCGCCGACGGCCCAGGTGCACCGGCTGCCCGACGGCCTGACGCCCGAGCTGGGGGTGCTCGTGCCGGCCGTCGTCTCCAACGCGCTGCGCTGGCTGGACGACGTCGGCGGCGTCAGTGTCGGGTCGCGGGTGCTGATCCTCGGGCCCGGCCCGATCGGCCTGGCGGCCGTCGTCGTGGCCCGCGCACTCGGCGCCGCGCAGGTGCTGATCGCCGGGTTGCCCAGCGACGGCCATCGCCTCGACCTCGCCCTTGGGCTGGGGGCCGACGCCGTCCTGTTCTCCGGCCCCGAGCTGGCGGCCGAGGCGCGCGAGCGGACCGGCGGGGGCGCCGATGTCGTGCTCGACGTGTCCGGCGCGCCGCAGGCACTGGTCGACGGGCTGGCCGCCGTGCGCCGCCAGGGCCGCGTCGTCCTGGGCGGCATGAGCGGCGGGCGCACCGCGCCGGTGGACCTGGACCCGCTCGCGCTGCGCGAGGTGACGCTCACCGGCGTCTTCAGCCACGACCGCGCGTCGGTGCGGCGCGCGCTGGCGGTCGTCGCCCGCGACCCAGCGCCCTTCACCGGGCTCGTCACGCACACGTTCGGTCTGGACGACGTCGTGGAGGCCATCGAGCTGGTGGAGCGGCCCGGCTCCGGCGTCGTGAAGGCCGCGATCGACCCGTGGCAATGACCCGATCAACGAGAGGAGCAACATGGACTTCGGCATCTTCGACGAGGTGAACGCGGTCGAGGGCCGCTCTGCGACCGACGTCTTCGCGGCGCACATCGGACAGGTCGTGGCCGCCGACCGGCTCGGGTACGACTCCTACTGGCTGGCCGAGCACCACTTCTCCGAGCACCGCATGTCGCCCAGCCCGAACCTGCTGCTGGCCGCCGCGGCGCTGCAGACGCAGCGCATCCTGCTCGGCAGCATGGTCAACGTCCTGCCCTTCCATCAGCCGGTGCGCCTGGCGGAGGAGTGCGCGATGCTCGACCACCTCACCGGCGGCCGGCTGCAGGTCGGCATCGGCCGCGGCGTCCAGCCGCTGGAGTTCAGCCGCCAGGGCCACGACATGGCGCTCAGCCGCGAGATGTTCAACGAGTCGGCCGAGATGCTGGTGCACCTATGGACCCAGGAGGGCGCGACGCGCACGGGCAAGCACTGGAGCTACGAGGACGTGACGCTGATGCCGCCGGTCCTGCAGCGGCCCTACCCGCCGGTCTGGTACGCGGGCATGAGCCGCGACTCGGTCCGGTGGGCGGCGGCGCACGGCATGCCGTTCGTCTCCAGCTTCCTGCGCAACGACGAGCTGGAGGAGCTCGGCGCGTTCTACCGCGAGCACTTCGTGCCGTCGCCTCACACCCCCGAGCCGTACTTCGGCGTCATGCGCCACGTCTACGTCGGCGAGACCCGCGACGCCGCGTACCGTGAGGTCGGCGACGTCTACGACCGGCTCTTCGCGGCCTGGCTGGACGTGGCCCTGACCGACGCCGACAACGTCCCGCTCTCCTACAAGGCCTATCCGGACATGCACCGCCGCCTCGGCGCCATGTGCCTGGGCGACCTGCTCGCCGAGGGGCTCGTGCTGTTCGGGGACGCCGACGACGTGGGCGAGGGCGTGGCCGACCTGCGCGACCGCGGCATCGACATGCTGCTGCTGTGGGTCTCGCCGCGTGACGTGCCGCTGGACCTGGTCGACGCCTGCATCGAGCGCTTCGCCGCCGACGTCATGCCCGGGCTGCGCGCGCCGGCGGGCTCGCGCTGACCATGCGCGCCGCCGTCCTGCGCACGCCCCACCGCCTGGAGATCGAGGAGCTGCGCGACCCCCGTCCGGGCCCGGGGGAGGTGCTGGTGCGCGTCGCGGCCTGCGGTCTGTGCCACAGCGACCTGCACGTGATCAAGGGGCAGTCGCCGGCCCGCCTCCCGGTCGTCCCCGGCCACGAGATGGCGGGGACGGTCGTCGCGCTGGGGGAGGGGGTGCAGGGCCCGGTGATCGGCAGCCGTGTCGTCGCGCCGTTCATCCTCCCGTGCGGGCGCTGCGCGCAATGCGCGCGTGGCCGCGACGAGTTCTGTGAGGCGTTCTGGTCGCTGAACCGCGGGCAGGGGACGCTGTACGACGGCACGACGCGGCTGTACACGCCCGCGGGCGATCCCGTGTGGATGGCCGGCATGAGCGCGCTCGCCGAGCTGGCGGTGGTGCCGGCGACCAGCGTCTTCGCCATCCCCGACGAGATGACGCTGGAGGAGGCGGCGCCGCTGGGCTGCGCGGCCTTCACCGCCTACGGCGCGATCAGGCACGCCGGCGCGCTGGAGCCCGGGGAGCGGGTGGCGGTGATCGCGGTCGGGGGAGTGGGGGCCAACCTCGTCCAGCTCGCGCGGGTGCTGGGCGCCGCGCAGGTCATCGCCATCGACGTGGGGGCGGAGAAGCTCGATCTCGCCCGGCGCATGGGCGCGACCGACACGGTCGACGGCTCGCGGGAGGACGTCCGCGCCCGCGTGCTGGAGCTGACCGACGGCGAGGGGGTCGAACTGGCCTTCGAGGCGCTCGGGCGCCCGGCGACCATCCGCCAGTCGCTGGACGTCCTCGCCCTCGGTGGCCGCGCCGTCGTCATCGGCGTCTCGGCCGCGGGCGGCCTGACCGAGATCGAGTCCAACCTGCTTGTCCGGCGCCAGCTGCGGCTCATCGGCTCCTACGGCGCGCGCACGCGGGCCGACATGCCGCAGCTGCTGGAGCTGGCCGCGGCCGGCCGGCTGCGCATGGCCGAGGCGATCAGCCGCCAGGTGACGCTCGACGAGGCGCCCCAGACGTTCGCCGCCCTGGACCGCGGCGAGATCGTCGGGCGGGCCGTCGTCGTGATGGAGCCGCGCTAGCCGGCCGCCGCGCCGGCGGCGATCCGCTGCAGGTAGGCGATGACCTCCTCGGAGCGGACGACGTCGCCGTACTTGGCGTCGATGTCGAACAGCGAGGCGCGGTGCGAGAGCGGCGCCCGATCGCCGACCGCGTCCTGCACCACCATCGTCCGCAGCCCGTAGGAGCAGGCGTCGACCGTGCTCGCCCGCACGCAGCCGCTCGTGGTGCACCCGGTGACGATCAGCGTGTCGACGCCGCGGCTGACCAGGCGGCTGATCAGGTCGGTGCCGAAGAAGCAGGAGGCGTACTTCTTGACGAGCACGTGGTCGCTGGGCGCCGGCTCCAGGCGCTCGTCGACCTCGACCCACTCCGAGCCCGCCGTCAGCCACTCGTTGGACGGGATCTTGCGCCCCCAGACGCCGGCGTCCTCCAGCCCTTCGCCGTAGCCGGCGGTGCTCAGCACGACCAGCGCCCCGGCGGCGCGCGCGGCGCGCAGGATGTCGCGCGTGGCCAGCACCTCGGCGTCCAGATCGGAGGCCAGCGGGCACGCCTGGTCGGTGAAGCCGCGGATCAGGTCGACGACGAGCACGGCGGGACGCTCGCCGTAGCCGACGCGGCCGGCGAAGCCGTGTCCGAGCAGCGTCTGGTGCAGCTCGCCGTAGTGGTCGGCGCTGAGGCGGTCGAGGTCGGGGTGGAGCATGGGCCTCCTTCAGGCCGAGAGGTAGTGGCGGGCGATCTCGTCGCTCGTCGTCACCCACACGCCGTCGCGGGCCGCGACCTCCTCGAGGACGCGCGCGAGGTAGCGGTGGCGCGACGGCTGGTTGATGACGAACGGGTGGATCGGCAGGGCCATGACGCGACCGGTGCTCTCGCCGTCGGCCAGCAGCTGGTCCAGGGTGTCGATCACCCACCGCACGTACGCCTCGCCGCTGAGGTTGCGCCCGACGCACAGCGTGATGTCGTTGAGCTCGACGCTGTAGGGGACGGCGATCATGCCATCGACGCTGAGCGGGAAGGGCTGGTCGTCGTTGCACCAGTCCAGCACGTAGGTCAGGCCGAGCTCCGCGAGCAGGCGCGGGGTGTCGAACGTCTCGGTCATCGCCGGCCCGAGCCAGCCGCGCGGCGCGCTGCCCGTGGCCGAGGCGATCGTCTGCACCATCTCGGTGAGGTAGGCGCGCTCCTCGTCGCCGCCGAACCCGGTGTGCAGCGTCGAGTTGTTCTGGCCGTGGGCCAGCCATGCCCAGCCGCGGTCGCGCCCGGCCTGGACGATCTGCGGGTAGTGGTGGCAGACCTCGGAGTTCAGCATCACGCTGGGGACCATCCCCACGCGGTCCAGCAGCTCGATCAGCCGCCAGATTCCCACCCGCACGCCGTAGTCGCGCCAGCCGTAGTTCATCGGGTCGGGCACGAGGCCCACGGTCGTCGGCGTGGCGCTCGTGGCGGGCTTGTCGACGTGGTAGTGCTCGATGTTCAGGCCGATGTAGAAGGCGACGCGCGCCCCGCCCGGCCACTGAAGCCGCGGGCGCTCCACGATCGGCGAGTAGGCATAGAGGTCGTGGTTCACGGCTCAGTCCTGCACGAAGGCGACGACGCGCGAGAAGCCGGCGCTGGCGTGCTTGACCTTGATCGGGAAGCACGCGACCTGGAAGCCGTGCGGGCACGGGATCGCGTCGAGGTTGGCGAGCTTCTCGATCTGGCAGTAGGGGGCCTCGATCCCGGCGAAGTGGGCGGGCCAGACGTAGCGGCCGTCGCCGGTGCGCTCGAAGTCCTCGCGCATCGCGGCGAAGGGGCGGTCGAAGCCGAACGCGTCGATGCCGATCACGCGGATGCCCTTCTCCTGCACGAGCCACAGCGTCGACTCGCGCCCCATGCCGGGCTGCTCGAAGTACTCCTTGGAGTGCAGCTTCTTGTCGGTACCGGTGTGCAGCAGCACGATGTCGTGCGGCTTGAGCTCGTAGTCGATGCGCGCCAGCGCCTCCTGCAGGTGCCCGACCTCGATCAGGTCGCGCGGTGCCAGGTGACGGAGGTCCAGCACGACGCCGTCGCCGAAGAACCAGTCCAGCGGCAGGTCGTCGATGGCGGGCGCCGGCGACCCGTCGGCCGAGCGCGGCCCGTAGTGGAACGGAGCGTCGACGTGGGTCCCGGTGTGCGACATGAAGGTGAAGATCTCGTCGCCGGGCGCCGTGCCGCCGCTGTAGACCAGGTCGCTCTCCGCCAGCCCGAAGGCCTGCTTGAAGAAGTCCAGCCCGGCTCCCTCGTGCGAGCGGAACTCGATCTTGGGCGGGACCAGCTCCGAGACGGCGTCGTGCTCGATGGTGACGCTGAGGTCGATGAGGCGCATGGTGCGCGGGACGCTACCACCTATCCATCACATTGAATGGATGCGATAGCGTGTCGCTCCGTGAGCACCTCAGCGACCATCCCGCCCGAGGAGCGGCTCGTCGGACAGGGCATCCGCAAGCACGACGGCGACGAGTACCTGACGGGCCGCGCCACGTTCACCGGGGACATCGCGCTGCCGGGCATGGCGCACGCCGCCATCGTGCGCAGCCCGCACGCCCACGCGCGGATCGTGGACATCGACACCACCGCCGCGCAGGCCCGTCCCGCCGTCGTGACGGTGCTGACCGGAGCCCAGGCCGCGCAGCTGACCGACGAGATCCCGCACAGCCTCGACCCCGCGGGACTGGGCGGCAACCACGCCGTCGTGCGCTGCCTGGCCGTCGGCAAGGTCGTCTACGCCGGCGAGCCGGTCGCGGCGGTCGTCGCCCAGACGCCGGGCGACGCGCTGGCCGCCGCGGCGGACGTGGTCGTGCGCTACGAGCCGCTGCCCGTCGTGCTCGACGCGGAGGCCGCCCTGGCCGACGACGCGCCGCTGCTGGACGAGAGCTGGGGCACGAACCTGATCATCGGCGGCGAGGTCGGACCCGACGACTTCGGCGCGGTGGCAGCGTCCGCCGCGCACGTGCTCGACGGCGAGGTGCGCGGCCACCGCGGCAACGCGGCGCCGATCGAGACGCGCACGCACGTCGCCGACTGGGACGCGCGCGCCGGGCGTCTCACGCTCCACGCCACGACCCAGAACCCGCATCCGCTGCGCTCGACCCTGGCCGCCTCGCTGCGCATCCCCGAGCAGCGCATCCACGTGATCGCGCCGCGCATCGGCGGCTCGTTCGGCCTGAAGATGTACGGCAACCGCGAGGACTTCCTCATCTGCCTGCTCGCGATGCGCGCCGGGCGGCCGGTGAAGTGGGTCGAGGACCGGGCGTCCTCGCTGCTGCCCGGCACGCGCGACCAGATCCTGCGCTACCGCGTCGCCTTCGACGACGACGGCCGGCTGCGGGCGCTCGACGTCCACGCGATCTCCAACCACGGTGCCGCCTCGCCGGGGCACGGCTGGGGCATGGCCTACGTCGGCGCGCTCACGACCGGTGCCGGCTACGCGCTGGACCACTGCCACGTCACCTACCAGGTGGTGGCGACCAACAAGGCGCCGTGGGGCGGGACCAAGCCGTTCGGCAAGGACGGCGCGACGATGGTGATGGAGCGCGTGATCGAGCGCGTCGCGCAGGCGTGCGGGCTGGATCCCGCGGAGGTCCGGCGGCGCAACTTCGTGGCGCCCGACGCCTTCCCGCACGTGCACGCGTCGGGCATGGAGCTCGACAGCGGGGACTACGAGGGCACGCTCGACCTGGCGTTGGAGCGCGTGGGCTACGACGCGCTGCGCGAGGAGCAGGCGCGGCTGCGCGGGCAGGGCCGCCACCTCGGGATCGGGATCGGCTTCGAGCTCGTGCCCGAGAGCGCCGACATCCCGGGAGCGCTGGTCGCCGGGTTCGACACCTCGACCGTCCGCATGAACCCGTCGGGGCAGGTCACCGTCCTGACCGGCGTGACGTCGCCGGGGTCGGGCAACGACACGGCGATCTCGCAGATGGTGGCGCAGGAGCTCGGCGTCGGCATGGGCGACGTCGCGATCCTCCAGGGCGACACCGAACGCTGCCCCTACGGCTTCGGCAACATCTCCAGCCGCAGCATCATCACCGGCGGCAGCGCGGCGGTGCTCGCCGCGCGCGACGTGGCGGCCAAGCTGCGCACGGTCGCCGCCGCCATGCTCCACACCGACGCCGGCGAGATCGTCCTGCGCGGCGGGATGGCCGGCGTCGACGGCGACGCCGAGCGCCAGGTCCCGATCGCCGCCGTGGCGCACGCGGTCTTCACGCTCGGCTACCTGGTGGCGCTGGGGATCGAGCCCAACCTCGAGTCCACGCGCACCTTCCGCCCGGCGAACATCCGCCAGATCCCCGACGAGCAGGGACGCATGCAGCCGTACACGACCTACCCGTTCGCCGTCCACGTCTCCGTCGCCGAGGTCGACGTGGAGACCGGCGTGGTCGCGCTGCGCCGCCACGTCGTCGCCCACGACTGCGGGACGATGATCAACCCGCTCATGGTCGACGGCCAGGTGACCGGCGGCTCGGTGATGGGCATCTCGGCGGCGCTGGGCGAGGAGTTCGTCTACGGCGACGACGGCGTCCCGATCAGCGACGGCTTCAAGACCTACCTCCTGGCCCGCGCGTCCGACGTGCCGCCGATCGAGCTCGAGCACCAGGTCACGCCGAGCCCGGTCACCCTGCTGGGCGCCAAGGGCGTCGGCGAGGCCGGTTTCGCCGGGGCGCAGGCCGCGGTCCTCAACGCGGTCAACGACGCGCTCGCCCCGCTGGGCGTCGCGCTGGAGGCGACGCCGGTCAGCCCGCCGAACGTGCTGGCGGCGATCCTGGAGGCGGCCCGGTGATCGCCGACCCGCTCGACCTGCGCTTCCCCGCCGACGCCGACGAGGCGGTCGCGCTGCTGGCCGAGGATCCCGACGGATCCCGCGTGCTCGGGGGCGGGACCTGGGTCGTGCCCGAGATGAGCCGCGGCGTCTCGCGGCCCCGGCTCATCGTCGACCTGCGCCGCGCCGGCCTGGGCGGCGTCCGCGTCGCCGGCGACCACCTGCACATCGGCGCGACCGCCACCTACGCGGACCTGCTGGGGTCCGACGCGCTGGCCCTC